>NZ_JAVVES010000090.1:0-8137 GCF_032250955.1 Sulfuriflexus sp.
TCGCCTAAGCTATCAAACGACGACAGCCAAGGCGCTGGTTATCCCGAAGGGAGAGGGAATTAACGGGACAGCAGTGAGACTGTTTATACATTGTGTTGACCTTTTGATAGACGATTCGCTCCATGCATAGTCATTCGTGCTTTAAAGCTGCGGGGCAAATCGATTTGCCCCGCATGTTGGTGATTGATGGTCAGGGTGTGTCAGGGGCGAACATACGCATAACCTGCTTGCTGCTTGCGCATGATCTCGATTACGCCTGCCGGGACATAACCGATATTGTTCAGCATATCATCCTGAGTCAGTTTTATGGCCTTCATGGTATTCTGGCAGGCCACAATCTTGATGCTTTTGCCTATAGTACTATCCACCCGGTTGCCGACCGTTGAATCGATTTTCAGTGTGCCGATAGCCGGACCATAGACCACGATCTCGACGTCAGCCTTGTCCGCTCCGCCCAGTGCATTGAGGATGTTACAGGGTGGGATCGCCAATACGCAACTGGCGCGCGCCCTCAGAAAGCCGGGCCGCCAGGTCTTGCGCAATGGCACGATGCACAAAAACCCGTTGCACAAAAACCCGTTGCACCGATACGCAAACCTGGCCAGCATGATAGAAGCCACCTTTCAACAATTTTGGCACCACGGCGTCGATGTTTGCATCCTCTGCCACGATCACCGGTGCGGAGCCGCCGTGTTCCAGCACACAACGGGTACCCGGCACCAGCCGCGAGCGTAACATCCAGCCGCCCCGGGCGCTGCCGATAAAACTGAAAAACCCCACACGCGGATTTGTAACCAGCCGCGTCGCCGTCTCCCTATTGTTGGTCACCAGTGCCTGGCACCAGGCGGCCGGTAAACCGGCCTCGCGCAGAATAGAGTCTAACCGGAAACATGACAGCGGTGTATCTTCCGCCGGTTTGAAAATCACCGGACAACCGGCGGCCACCACCGGTCCGACCTGGTACGCAATAAGGTTGAGTGGATGGTTGAAGGCACTCACCGCCACCACGACACCAATCGGCTCCGGCATCGTGAAGGCCTGTTTGCCGGCGGACGCCGCATTGAGTTCCATGGGGATGACTTCGCCGGCACCGTTGCGCAGGCACTCGACACACAGACGAATGCTGTCGATGGCTCGCGTCACCTTGATACGGGAATCGATCAGCGGTTTGCCACCTTCACGTGCTGCCTCGACTGCCTTCTCCCCACTGGCGTCAATCGTGGCAGGATAATGTGCAGGCATGGTTCGGTTCCTAGATATTCCGGCTCTGTTCCTTGATCTCATGATTGAGGATGCGGTCATTCTCGCTGTAATCGACCGGCAGCTCCACCAGATGGACGCCGGGGCTTGCCAGGCACTGCTGTAGCAGGGGTTGCAACTCTTCGGCTGAATTCACGCGATGACCGTGCGCCCCATAACTGTTCGCATACATCACAAAGTCGGGATTACTGTAATCCAGTCCAAAGTCATCAAACCCCATGTTGGCCTGTTTCCATTTGATCATGCCGTAGGCGTCGTCACGCAGGATCAGCACCACCAGGTTTAGCCCCAGGCGCACGGCGGTTTCCAGTTCCTGTGAGTTCATCATGAAGCCGCCATCGCCGCAGATCGCCATTACCTTGCGGCCAGGATGGACTATTTTGGCAGCCATGGCCGAGGGCAGCCCGGCGCCCATGGTGGCCAAAGCGTTATCCAGCAGGATCGTATTGGGTTGATAGGCCGGGTAATTGCGGGCGAACCAGATCTTATAGACACCGTTGTCCAGCGCGATGATGCCGTCCTCCGGCATCGCCTGACGGACATCCCGCACCAGCCGCTGGGGATAGACAGGAAAACGGTCATCCTCGATGCCTTGTTGCAAGTGATCGTCCAGGTGCTGCCTGACGGTGATGAATCGCGAAAAATCCCAGTGTGCGGACGGTTTGACCCCGGCGGTCAGGCGCTCAATGCTATTGGCAATATCTCCAATCACGCCCTGCTGTGGATGGTAGACCGCATCAATCGCGGCGGTAATGTAATTGACATGGATCACACGGGCCGACCTAGCATTACCCGCACCGGCCAGGTCCGGGTTTTGTATCTCGCTCTGCTGATCATCGGCCATGATAAAGGGGGGTTTTTCCACCACGTCATGGCCGACATTGATGATCAGATCCGCCGCCTCGATGGCGCGGTGCAGGTAATCCTCACCGGAAAGCGCGGCGGTACCGAGAAAAAGCGAATGGCGTTCATCAATAACCCCTTTTCCCATCTGGGTGCTGAAGAAGGGGATACCGGTCTTGCTAACGAAGTCGTGCAATGCGGAACAGGTCTGACGCCGGTTTGCGCCGGCACCGATCAACAGCAGGGGATGGCGTGCCGATTCAATCATCCTTGCTGCCGCCGCTATCGAATCATCACTGGCCTGTGGATTACCGAACTGGCTGCGATTGATCACTGCGGCATCGGTTTGTTCACGGGCGATATCCTCGGGTAGTTCCAGATGCACAGCGCCGGGCCGTTCATCCTCGGCAAGCCGGAAGGCTTCACGCACCCGGGCCGGGATATTGTGTGCACTGCTGAGCTGACGGGTGTACTTGGTCAGCGGCTGCATCATGTCCACCACATCCACGATTTGAAATTCGCCCTGTTTGCTGGCCTTGATGGGTTTCTGGCCGGTAATCATCAACATCGGCATCGCCCCCAGTTGGGCGTAGGCGGCGGCCGTTACCAGATTGGTCGCACCGGGTCCCAGGGTCGCCAGGCAGACACCGGTCTTGCCGGTCAACCGGCCGTAAGTGGCGGCCATGAAACCGGCTGCCTGCTCGTGGCGGGTCAGAATCAGCCGGATTTTTGAATCTTTTAATGAATTGAGTAAATCGAGATTCTCTTCCCCTGGAATACCAAAGAGGTATTCCACTCCCTCGGCCTCCAGGGCTTTAACAAACAGATCAGAGGCTTTCATAAGCGATCTCCGGTTTGGTGATTTGATATTGTTGTCTCCACGCGCTATCCAGATACCCGCTGTGTCACTTTATGGTCAGGGTCATTGCCAGCATGTCATCATGCGCATTGCCATGGTCACGCAATGAGGCCATCAGCACCGCTTCACAAAAACCGCTGCTGTTCAAATGACCGTATTGCGGAAGGAGACTCTGTAGATAGGCCTTTCCCTTATCCATGCCAAGGTAAGAAGGCCGCTCAATGAGTCCATCGGTGTAAAGCAACAGTTTATCGCCATTTTCTAGCATTAGGCTGTGATGCTGGCAATTGCCAGTCAGCGATTCGCTGTATCCAAGTAATGACATATCGGACTCCAGCCATCGGTGTTCGCCGGAATGGCTGGAGAACAATAAAGGCGGTGGATGCGCGGCATTAACATAACTGAGTTGCATCTTGTCAAAATCGACAAAAGCACTGAAAAAAGTTGTATATAATCCCGTGCCACGCAATTTATCGCAAAGAAACTGGTTAAGCCGGGGCAGTAATTCACAGGGATGAGATATTGAACCGGAGTGGGCCAGGACGAAGGTATTGATGCGCGCGGCATACAGCGCGGATGCCACACCATGTCCGGTGACATCACACATACAGATAACCAGGCGTTTATCGCTTACCCAGAAGGCGCTGCAGAAATCTCCGCCGAGCGTCTGTACCGGACGATAGAGGAATGCCAGATCGATACGATCATTATCAATCGGATCGGGCAAAAAACTGTAATGCACCCGCGCGGCCCGGGATAGTTCATCATTATGAGTATCAGCATCCATATTCAATTAGTCGCGTAGCCGTCGATAGCCTTACACAAACCGCATGAGATTATCGGTTTCGGCATGTGCGCCTGCTTTAGTGTTGCACTGCTGAAACCATCGATTATCGGTGTAGCACATCTGCTTAAATATTATGCTGTTTGGTTGGAAGGCCGTCATATCCTGCGCGTGACGCCTTACGGTTTTTTCAATTGCGGTTGATCCAGATAGCGCACATCTCTAACAGAGAGAGGGATTGGATTGATATATTCGTAGCCTTTCGATTGCCAGTAGGCCAATTCCGGAAAACCCGCCGGGACGATGGTGACAAAGCCGTGCATGTCATCGGCCTGAAAGCCGGCGGCGCGCATGGCATTGTTGCACATTTTGAATTCCACGCCGGCTTCGGCCAGGGATGCCAGCTTGTCGATGATCGGCTGGTATTTTTCATAGTTCTCCCGGGCAAAGGCGCGCAACTCGGGGCCATGGGTAACCACCACGACCTTGCCCCTGGTGACCTTTTGGGTGTTCAGTATGAAGTTGTACAGGATATTCAGGCTTTCGGGTTTTTCGTAATTGACATCGAATACCACATTAGTCGCCTTCATGGCGTGCATGTCGGCCTTGGCCTTGCCATAGGGATTGGGTGCATCTTCGGCATAGACAGCCGTGGTAAAGATGGCAAATAGGAACCAGCTCACCAGATTCACTGCTCTTAAAGTATTCATGACTTTCTACTCCCGTGGTCACTGCTGTCCCGTTAATTCCCTCTCCCACAGGGATAACGCCGATTAGAGGGTGATGAAATTTCATGTGTTCATGCGCATCAATCAACCTGGTTACCTTATTTTCTCGAAGCTTACTGCTTGTCAGGCTTATGTTAACGGGACAGCAGTGTCCCGTGGTGGTGAAATTTATTGTTGTTGACCGATCATGCTGCAGAATCATTCTTCGACCATGCATGCGCCTGCATCGCCTCGTCCAGCGGCGTTTGTGCAATGTGATTGAAGTAGTTGCTCAGGGTCTTCATGCCAACGGCGAGGATGACCTCACCCACCTGCTGCATTTCGTAACCGGCGTCCAGAAAGGCGCGGATGTCGGCTTCATCCAGCCAGCCGCGCTTGTCGACCATTTTTGCGGCGAACACGCGCAGTGCTTCCAGGCGCGGATCGGCGATCGGTTGATCATCACGCACTGCCTGGATAACGTCTTCCGCCACTTTTGCCATGTCGGCACCCATTGAATGGGCGGCGACACAGTAATCGCAGCCGTTATAGCGGCTTACTGTGAGCAACACGATCTGCTGTTCCTGTAAAGACAGACTGCTGTTGGCATACAGCCCGGAGAGAGTGAGATAGCCCTCGGCCAGGCCGGGCGAATTGGCCATGCCGCGAACCAGGTTTGGTACAAAACCAAAGGCCTGTTTGGCCTGCGCCATGGCGGGCAGGGCGGCCTTGGGTGCGGTCATTTCATCATGAAAAGTAAAACGTGCCATGTGGATACCTCCAGTATTCTTGAATGGTTGCTCAATAAAGCCTGAGTATGGCAATACTTGAATGATCATTCAAGTATATCTATGCTTACCCAGTCGGTCGACATAAAATGTAAACAATCTGAGCGTAAAAATGCCGCGAACCATTGAATTCGATAAACAGGAAACCCTGCGCCGCGCAATGCACGTGTTCTGGCGCCAGGGTTACAACGCCACGTCGGTCAAGGATCTGACCGCCGCCACACACCTGCAGCCCGGCAGTCTGTACGGGACGTTTCACAACAAACGCAGTCTTTTCATTGCCGCGCTGGATGCCTATTTTTTGGAAATACGCCAGCGGATTCAGGATTGCCTGTATGCCTCAGGCCCGCCCATTTCCCGCTTGCGAACATTTTTTGCCATACTGATCGAGGAAACCGCGTGCGATCCAGAGCAAAAGGGTTGCCTGCTGGTGAATACTTTGCTGGAAATGCCAGCGGAAGATGCGGAGATAAATCACCGGGTCAGTCAAATGTTTGCCGAGGTGGAGGGAGAATTTGCGCGCATCTTGAAAGAAGCACAGCAATGCGGTGATCTGTCGGCTGATAAAAATCCCGCCGTACTGGCGCAATTGCTGGTGGTGGGCATTTACGGATTACGTGTCTATCACAAGACCCAGCCCGGTACCGAATCGCTGCGCAAAATCGCCGACGGGTTGTTTGCGGCATTGGATGTACCGATAACGCAGACGCTCAAGAGCAAACACAGCGAGGCGCAAAATAAATCATGAGTCACGGATTTATCAAAAATAACAGTAACTTTTCTTCAGGCGATCTCTTTTCCCCTGAGCACTGGCTGAACAAATTGTTGCATCCTTACCGGCATGCCCATACCTGCAACTATCAAGGTAAACCGCTCTTAATACGCTGGACCCGGCGTGCCCAGCATGCGCTTGAGTTACAGGAAACACCGCTGTTGGTGGAAATGCAGTTGTATTTCTCCTGCATGATCAAAAAGCGCGTCCTGTTTCATTCGCTACATGAAACAGATAAGACTGACATTTTTACGATTAACGACAACCTGGCCGTCATCATGCGCGCAGTGCAAGCGAGCAGTTGTGATCCGAATGAGTTTGCCCGTCACTATCCTGCGCAGCGCGTACTGGAAACGCCGGCTGCCAAAGCGATGCAGGCGAGGCAACTCGACATCGACTACCGGCGCGGGCAATGGCAAGGGGATTTCATTATCTAACGATGTAAGCTTTTCAATGCGGGTTCGACTAATCATTTCCATTCATTGAGCACACGATATGTGCAATAAGGTTGATCCGTGGAAATGATTACTGATATCACGACACAGGGAATCGATTTTCTATCTTCCCTGTTCATTTTTTTCGTCGGCTTGTTTGTCTTGCTGATTGTCGTTGTCTTCATTCGTGACGTTTCCCAAAGCCGCGACGCTATCCGCCGCAACTATCCGGTCATTGGCCGATTCCGTTATGTCTTCAGCACGCTGGGTGAATTTTTCCGGCAGTACTTCTTTGCGATGGATCGCGAGGAAATGCCGTTTAACCGCGCCGAGCGCGAGTGGGTCTATAAAACCGCCAGTGGCAAGGATAACACGATGGCCTTTGGTTCGACCAAGAACCTGACGCCGCCCGGCACGCCGCTGTTTGTGAACACGACATTTCCGACGCTCGACGAACACGCGACGCAACCGCCTCCCATTATTATTGGACCACAATGCCCACATCCCTATGAAGCCAAATCGCTCATCAATGTATCTGCCATGAGCTACGGCGCCTTATCCAAACCCGCCATCCGTGCATTATCGCGTGGGGCAAAACTGGCCGGTTGCTGGCTCAACACCGGCGAGGGTGGGCTGGCGCCGTATCACCTGGAAGGGGGTTGCGACCTGGTGTTTCAGATCGGTACGGCAAAGTATGGTGTGCGTAACGCCGAAGGCCAGCTTGATGATGATCGGCTGCGGGAAATTGCCTCCAATCCTCAGGTCAGGATGTTTGAAATCAAAATCAGCCAGGGTGCCAAACCCGGCAAGGGCGGGATTCTCCCGGGGACAAAGGTGACGCCGGAGATTGCCTTGATCCGGGGTATTGCACCCGGCATGGATTCGATCTCGCCCAACCGGCACATTGAGATCAGTGATACCGGTGAACTGCTCGACTTTGTGCAGCATGTTCGTGAGGTTACTGGTAAACCTACGGGCTTCAAGATGGTGGTTGGCGATGAAGACTGGATTAAGTTGTTTTGCAGTGAGATTCACCAACGTGGTATTGAGAGTGCGCCGGATTTTATGACCATTGATAGCTGTGATGGCGGCACGGGCGCCGCGCCCATGCCGTTAATGGACGATGTCGGTTTGCCGATCAAGGAATCCCTGCCGATGGTGGTGGACGTGCTGACGCAATATGGCCTGCGCGATCGCATTCGGGTAATCGCCTCCGGTAAACTGATTACGCCATCGGGCGTGGCCTGGGCCTTGTGCGCCGGTGCGGACTTCGTCAACTCCGCGCGAGGTTTCATGTTTTCACTGGGTTGTATTCAGGCGCTTAAGTGCAACCGCAACACCTGTCCCACTGGCATCACCACGCATGACAGGCGTTTGCAAAAAGGACTGAACCCTGCGGAGAAGGCCGTTAAAATCAAAAACTTTGTGGACAAAATTCATTACGGCACCGCGCTGATTGCGCACTCCTGCGGCGTGCCACATCAACGCGCGCTGACGCGCGCGCATTGCCGCATCGTGCAACCCGATGGCAAATCCACCCTGATGCGCGTACTTTATCCACGGTCGGATGTGCTGCCGGAATACCATCAACCCGAGACAGAACCACATTATTTTTAGGGCTCTTCACCAAATCAAGTGGGTAGGTTACCGTAGAAGCCATGAGAGACAAAGAATTATACGCGCAGATATT
>NZ_JAVVES010000091.1:0-8097 GCF_032250955.1 Sulfuriflexus sp.
GAAATCGCCTTATATCACGCGCTTGGAGCGCTACCTGCCCCGAAAACTACCCATGAATTTTTCTGACGAGGCAATTTTTCTGACGAGGCTGATTTTGATACGCGCATTCACGGCAAGCCTTACCGGCTGCGGCTGAATGATTACACGCAGCGGCGTCAGCCGCCCCGGGCGGGTGAACGCTGGCGATTACGGGTCAAGCTAAAACGTCCGCATGGTTTCCTTAACCCGGGTGGCTTCGATTATGAGCGCTACCTTTTTCGCCAGGGAATAGCGGCAACAGGGTATATCAAACGCGACGACATCAACCAGAAGCTGGCCGGACCGGACGCCGCTCGGGCGATGCTGGCCTTACGTGGCCGGATTTCGACGCGTATTGCCAGCATGCTGGAGGCGCATACACACGCGGGCCTGCTGCCCGCGCTGGCGGTTGGGGACCGGCGCGGTATTGATGCTGAACAATGGCAGATATTGATGCGTACGGGCACCAGTCATCTGTTGGCCATTTCAGGATTGCACATCGGCCTTGTTGCCGGCCTGGTCTTCGCGCTGGTACGTTTTCTGGCCTCGCTGTCGCCGCGGTTACTCATGTCGATGCCCGCAGTGATGCCCGCGGCCATTGCAGCCATGCTGGCGGCGGCCGCTTATGCCATGCTGGCCGGTTTTTCCATTCCCACCCAGCGAGCCTTTATCATGGTGAGCCTGGTGATGCTGGGTATCCTGCTGCGTCGCGGCTATATGTCGTCGAGCGTCCTGGCGCTGGCCTTGCTGGTGATCTTGCTCTATGACCCGCTGGCCGTGCTGGATGCCGGCTTCTGGTTATCGTTCGGGGCGGTGGCAGTGATCATGTATGTATTGACCGGGCGTGTCGGCCAGCTTTCACGGCTATGGCAATGGGGCCGGGTTCAGTGGATGATCGCACTGGGCATGTTGCCACTGATGCTGGCAATATTTCAGCAGCTCAGTCTGGTGGCGCCTGTCGCCAACCTCGTAGCCGTGCCATGGGTCAGTATGGTGACCGTGCCGACAACCTTGCTGGCCACGCTGTGCATGCCTGTTAGTAGCAATCTGGCCAGCGGCTTGTTACAGGTGGCGGCATGGAGTCTTGTCGAGTTGTGGGCGGTGCTTGAACCGCTCGCAGGCAGTGACTATGCAACCTGGTTTTCGCATGTCCCCCGGTCATGGACATTGCCGCCGGCCCTGCTCGGCATCACCTGGTTATTATTGCCACGTGGCTGGCCGGCCCGTTGGGCGGGTGGGGTGTGCCTGTTGCCAATGCTGTTATTACCGAAACCCGGGCCATCTGCCGATGAAGTCTGGTTGCATTTGCTGGATGTCGGCCAGGGGCTGGCAGTGGTCGTACGCAGCGAGCAGCAGGCGATGGTCTATGATACCGGGCCCTGGTTTTCGGAAAGTTTTGATGCCGGACGCGCCGTGATTGTGCCGTTTCTCCGCGCACAGGGAATCAAGACCCTCGACACGCTCGTGGTCAGTCATGGTGATAATGACCATCGTGGCGGTGCAGACAGTCTGCTCAGGGAAATACCGGTACGACGAATCCTGAGCGGGGCCGACCGCAAGCGTTGGAGGCACGCGAGGGCCGAGCCGTGCCTGGCCGGTCAGGCATGGCAATGGGGTAAGGTCCGGTTCGAGGTTCTGTCGCCGACCGACCACCCCTTGCGGGAGGCGAATAACCGTTCTTGCGTGATTCGTCTGGGCATCGGCAATACACACATCCTGCTCCCGGGCGATATTGAGGCCGGTGCCGAGAGACAGCTGCTCGCAGCTAACCCGTCTAAACTGCCCGCCAGGCTGCTGCTGGTGCCGCATCATGGCAGCAAGACATCCTCGACAGCGGCCTTCATCAGGGCGGTAAACCCGGAGTTGGCCCTGTTCGCCACCGGTTATCGAAACCGCTACCGTTTTCCACATCCCCGGGTCGAGCAACGCTATCGCGATTTACACGTGGCATCGCTGAATACAGCAGATGCCGGGGCCATTACCATCAAGCTTGATGCCGACGGACTGCAGCAGACCAGCGTCTGGCGTGAGCAGGCGGGCCGATACTGGCACGCGCAGTGATGGTATTGTGGTGGGCATGTTGTACAATCATGGGCGGCGTCGGTTACTGTTGAACGCCTGCGGGCAGTTGCCCGGAATTATAAAATTATTTGATTTATCATAAACATACAAAGGCCAAAAGACTGTGTTTGAACTCATTAAGGCTGGCGGCTGGCTCATGCTGCCCATTATTCTCTGTTCGGTGGTGGCGGTCGCGATAATCGCGGAGCGCTTCTGGACCCTGCAACGCAAACGTATCAGCCCGAAACACCTCGTTGCCCAGGTCTGGCATTGGGCGCGCAGTAACGAACTGGACGAGACAAAAATCCTGCAGTTGAAGAAGGATTCGCCGTTAGGTCGGATCATAGCCGCCGGGCTGATTAACCGTCATCACCCGCGCGAGATCATGAAAGAGAGTATCGAGGACGCCGGTCGCCATATCGTACCGGAACTCGATCGCTTCCTGAATACGCTGGGCACAATCGCCTCGATTACCCCCTTGCTCGGTCTGCTTGGTACCGTGGTCGGCATGATCGATGTCTTCACCGCTATTATTGAGCATGGCGTCGGTAGCCCAAGCGAACTGGCGGGCGGTATCTCCAAGGCCTTGATCACTACCGCGGCAGGTCTGACCGTGGCCATTCCGGCATTGATGTTTTACCGTTATTTCCGCGGACAGGTGAATGAACTTATCATCACCATGGAGCAGGAAGCACTGAAACTGATCGAGGTTCTGCATGGCGAACGGGAAGGTGAAGATATGGAAGAGGAAGGCGGCAAGGCATGAAGCTGCGACAGCAGATTAGCGAAGAGCCGGACGTCAACCTGACGCCGCTGATAGATGTTGTGTTCCTGTTACTGATCTTTTTCATGGTATCGACGACCTTTAACAAGGAATCTGAACTGAGTATCGATTTGCCCACGGCGAATGGAGAGGCGGTCAGTGAACGACAGGCAGAGGTCGAGATTTCCATTGACGCCAAGGGGCATTATGCGATCAACAATGAGCGCCTCGTGAATGAGCAGTTAGGCACGCTCAAAGCCGCCATACTCAAGATTGCCGGTGATGATCGTGAATTACCCTTGATCATCAGTGCCGATGGCAGGGCCTCGCATCAGTCTGTGGTGACGGCGATGAACGCCGCGCGGCAACTGGGTTTCAGTCACCTGACCTTTGCCACCAAGACCGCTCCGGAAGAAAATTGATTTATGCCTGATGCTGTGAACAAGATAGGTGGTAAAGAGGCCTATCGCCGTCTGCTGACCTACGTTATTCCGCATTGGAAGATGTTTATTATCTCGGTTATCGGTATGGCGATTTTTTCAGGTACGGATGCAGCCGTTGCCTGGCTTATGAAACCTTTGCTGGATGAAGGTTTCATCGCCGAAGACGTCGGTGTTATTCGTTTGATGGCACTAGGTCTGGTCGCTATTTTCCTGGTCAGGATTTTCGTGGGCATCATTTCGACGTATTGCATGAGCTGGGTAGGCAGGCGCATCATCAAAGACCTGCGCCATGATATGTTTGCTCATATTCTGCGCTTGCCAGCCGCACATTATGATCAGTCCTCGACGGGGAATACGCTATCCAAGCTTATCTTTGATGTTGAAAATGTCGCTCGTGCCTCGACCAGTGTCGTCACCGTACTGATACGTGAAGGCCTGACTACCGTGGCTCTGCTGGGCCTGATGTTTTACCGCAGCTGGCAATTAACATTGATCTTCCTGTTGGTTACGCCACTGGTAGCGGTATTGATTTCCTATGTCAGCAAAAAATTCAGAAAGACCAGCAAGCGTATTCAGGACAGCATAGGCGGCATTAGTCACGTCGCCGAAGAGGTTATCGAGGGTCACCGTGTCGTAAAGACCTTCGGCGGGCAGGGTGTCGAGACGGCCTCGTTTGAGAAAGAAAATGATTATAACCGCAAGCAAAAGCTCAAGCTCGACGTCACCCGCGAACTGAGCGTCGGCGTCATCCAGTTCCTGGTCGCCATGGGGATCGCCGGCGTCATTCTCTTTACGACCTCTGCAAGTATGCGTGGCCAGGTTACACCGGGGGATTTCGTCTCGATGCTGTTTGCACTGGTCATGTTGCAGCGTCCTATCAAGCGCCTGACCACGGTGAATTCCTACCTGCAAACCGGGATTGCTGCCGCACAAAGCATTTTCAGCTTTATTGATATTGATAAAGAAAAGGATACCGGCACGAAACTCCTGCAGGAAGTGCAGGGCCGGGTTGAATATGAAAACGTCTGCTTTGCCTACGCAACCAGTGCGCATAACGTCATAGATAATATCAGTTTTGTTGCCGAGTCGGGCCAGACCGTCGCCTTTGTTGGTCGTTCCGGCAGTGGCAAATCGACACTCGTCAACCTGTTGCCGCGTTTTTATGACGTTGCATCCGGCAGCATCCGTATCGATGCTCAGGATATACATGACATCAAGCTTGATAACCTGCGCTCACATATCGCCCTGGTTAGTCAGCAGGTAACCCTGTTTAACGATACCATCGCAAAGAATATTGCCTATGGCAGCCTTTGTGATGCCAGTGAAGAAGATATCCTGCGTGCTGCAGAGCTCGCGCATGCAAAAGAATTTATCGATAAATTGCCTGAAGGCCTGAATACACTGGTTGGCGAGAATGGTATCTTGCTTTCTGGCGGCCAGCGTCAGCGACTGGCGATTGCCCGTGCCTTGCTAAAGGATGCGCCGATCCTGATCCTGGATGAAGCAACCTCGGCACTGGATACCGAATCAGAGCGTTATATCCAGGCCGGTCTCGAGGAGCTGGTAAAAAACCGCACCACCCTGGTAATCGCCCACCGGCTTTCGACTATCGAGAACGCCGACTTGATCGTGGTCCTGGACAACGGCCGAATCATTGAACAGGGCACGCATAACGAGCTGCTCGCCAGGGCTGGCCAGTATGCGGCCTTGCACAAAATGCAGTTCCGGGACGAGTAAGCATGCTGCGAGGTTTATTCAGCAAGGCCTTTAATTACATCTGGTATAATCGGTCCTGGACACGCTATACGCTAATGCCGCTTGCGTGGCTCTACCAGGCCGTTGTCTCTTTGCGTCGCCATGCCTATGCGAGAGGCTGGAAAACGACTAACCGTTACCCGTTGCCAGTGATTGTAGTCGGCAATATCACGGTCGGCGGGAGCGGTAAAACCCCGCTTGTGATCTGGCTGGTCGATTTCCTGCGCAAGGCGGGCTACAAGCCGGCGATTATCACGCGAGGCTACCGCGGTAAGGCGTCTAGCTGGCCGCAACAGGTGCGCCCTGATAGTGACCCGGTTGTCGTCGGTGACGAGGCAGTCTTGCTTGCCCGGCGTTGTGCCTGCCCGCTTGCCGTTGGCCCGGATCGCAGTGCCTCGGTAGAGGCCTTATTGCAACACACAGACTCTAATATCATTATCTCGGATGATGGTCTCCAGCATTACGCACTGGAACGCGACGTCGAGATCGCCGTGATTGATGCCATGCGTCGCTTCGGCAACGGTTGTTTACTGCCGGCCGGTCCCTTGCGTGAACCGGTGAAAAGGCTCGATGAAGTCGATTTTGTTGTTAGCAACGGCATCGCTGCACGCGGTGAATATGCCATGAGTCTGCGCATGCAGAAGGCCTGTAACCTGGTAACAGGCGAAAGCTGCGAGCTGCAGGCGTTTGTTGACGAGCCAGTGCATGCGGTCGCAGGGATTGGCAATCCGAAACGGTTTTTCAGTGCCTTGCGCCAGCAGGGGCTTACATTCCATGAGCATGCCTTTGCTGACCATCACCATTTCAAGGCAACTGATCTGGCGTTCGACGACAGCGCCCCGGTACTCATGACGGAGAAAGATGCGGTAAAATGCAAGCGCTTCGCGCAACACCATTACTGGTATGTACCGGTCGAGGCGGAACTGAACAAGCATTTCGGGCCGCGCCTGTTGGCGGCACTGGAAAAGCAATCTCTGAACACTACCTTCAAGCAACCCGGCACAGCTGGATAAGCGAGAATTACAATGGATAAGAAACTCTTAGAGATCCTGGTTTGCCCTGTCTGCAAGGGCCCGTTAGTGTATGACAAGCCCAGAGCTGAACTGATCTGCAAGGTCGACCGCCTGGCATTTCCGATTCGTGATGATATTCCGGTCATGCTTGAAGACGAGGCGCGTCAACTGCCGGCCGACGAGGAAGTATAGATGGATTTTCGGGTGATTATCCCGGCACGCTATGACTCCAAACGCCTGCCCGGTAAGCCCTTGCTGGCAATCGCGGGAAAACCCATGGTGCAGCACGTGCATGAGCGGGCTTTTGAAAGCGGTGCCACAGATGTCGTGATCGCGACAGATGATGAGCGCATTGCCCGCGTTGCGCGCGGTTTTGGCGCCCGGGTTGTCATGACCTCGACAGAACATCACTCCGGTACCGACAGGCTGGCTGAAGCGGTGACACTGCTGGGCTGCGAGGATAACGAGATTATCGTCAATCTGCAGGGAGATGAGCCGCTAATGCCGGCAGCCGTGATCACCCAGGTTGCTCACGATCTGCATGCGCACGCCGATGCCAGTGTCGCCACGCTATGTACACCGATTCATACCGCTGAGGACGTCAGTAATCCCAACGTCGTCAAGGTCGTGTTCAGTAAAAAGGGCTATGCGCTCTATTTCAGCCGTGCTCCCATCGCCTGGGAGCGTGAACATTTTCGCGTTTCACACTTCCGTCCCTCAGGGCATCATATGCATTATCGTCACATTGGCCTGTATGCCTACCGGGCCGGCTTTCTCGGTCGCTACATCACCTGGCCGGTCTGTGATATGGAAGAGATGGAGGTTCTGGAACAGCTGCGGGTGCTCTGGAATGACGAAAAGATCCACGTCAGCGAGGCCGCAGCCATCCCGCCGCCGGGTGTCGATACCGAAGAAGAAAGACTGCGTGTTGAACGCCTGATTGAAGAATTTCAGTCCTGACCCGCCGGCCACCGCTTGCTGGCTTACTGCGCATGGTCGGTGATTCGAGGCTCATCCGGCCATGCTGTGTTTACAAGGTCTCGAATAATTCAAGGCACAAAAACTGCTGGCTAAATTCATCGCCAGTACTGTTCAAGACCGGAATGATGGTTGTCTGCGGGACCTTGCGTCGCGCATGGCCATGCTGGTCTGACTGGATGGTGCTGTCGCGTCCTTCATGCGCAAGGACAATGGAGAGTTTGTCTTCAATAATTTCGATAACCCGGCAGTCCTCTCCCTCATAAACGACCTGGAGGCCTATCAGACCGCGTAGTTGTTCGATGCTGATGATGAGCTCTGACATGGTGTTATGACTCGTATCCCGTCCTGTTTTAATGTTAGCATTTACCCGCTTCGGCAAATACATTTACATTATCAGGAATAATACATGGTTAAGGTTTTATTTGTCTGCATGGGTAATATCTGCCGGTCGCCAACAGCGCACGGTGTCTTCGAGCACATGCTCAGGGAAGAAGGGCTGGTGGCGAACATCGAGGTGGATTCCTGCGGTACCCATGCCTACCATATTGGTGACGCACCGGATCGACGTTCACGAGAGGTTGCGCAGCAACGGGGCATCAGTCTTGAGCACCTGCGGGCCCGCCGCGTCGAGATGAGTGATTTTGAGTATTTTGATTATATTCTTGCTATGGATAAGGATAATATTTCCATCCTTGAGTCCATGTGTCCTTCGCAATATGCTGACAAGATCGGCTTGTTGCTCGAGTTTGCACCTTCGCGTAGCGAAAGCGAAGTCCCTGATCCCTATTATGGTGGCCCACAAGGCTTCGATATCGTGCTCGATATGATAGAGGCGGCCAGCCGGGGACTGCTCGAGGATATCCGGCAGAGGCACATGAAGGAATGACGATAATACCATGCTGATAGTGTTTGTCGGATTACGTCATGCTCCGCATTCCTAATCCGACCTACGATCAGCAATCATCAAAAAAAGCCCCGCACTGCGGTAATGCCGATCAGTTAAGCAAAAAGTTACTTGACTATCAGCAAGATGAGATCAAAATCCGGTGATCATTTTTGGTCA
>NZ_JAVVES010000092.1:0-7898 GCF_032250955.1 Sulfuriflexus sp.
GGTATGGAAGCCTACTACGCCGAAGAAAAGAAGTACCCCAGCTGGTGACGATTTTTGTCAGAAGTATTGACGTTGCTGGGCCGATTCCGGCAGAAATGTCCTCGTCAGTTTGAGGCAATATGATGGGGATTTCCCTTGTGGAAGGCTTGTTTGGCAGGTTGTTTCACTGATTAGGTGTTGTTGGCATCAGTCTTGAAAACCATAGATTGCAACGCATTCAAATGGCGCCCAATTCGGGCATCTCATTCACGAAAGGAGAAGTATTATGCTGAAGAAATTCCGTAAATCCGAGAAGGGTTTCACCTTGATCGAGCTGTTGATCGTTGTCGCGATCATCGGTATCCTGGCAGCCATTGCCATCCCGCAGTTCGCTTCTTATCGGCAGAAGGCCTACAATTCTGCTGCCCAGTCTGACCTGAAGAATCTGAAGACCGGTATGGAAGCCTACTATGCCGACAACCAGCAGTATCCTTCCGGGATGTAAGGTTTTTGGCTAACGTTCAAACATTTCGATCAACAGCTAAGGAGTAATCTCATGAAAAAATTTATCGTTCTGGCACTTGCCCTTGTAATGTTTGCTGCCCCTGCCTTCGCCGGGGAGTACAACTCAACTGACGCGCCCATCGTGGTCCCTGGCGGTGAGCCTGCCGCAGGCGATGTGATTTCTGTTCTGTCGAACAATGTGACCGCCAATGTTGTTTCCAGCGACACGTCCTTTGCCGCAGTGACCGCGCACAACAGCGGCAGCAAGCAGTTCGGCAGTTCCTCCGACAGCACCAAGATTTATTCCAACCCCTTTGAGCTGAACGTGACGAACCTTACCGATGTGACCGCCTCCGATAGCAGCTCCTTTTCTGGATGGACAACCCTGTAATCTGTCGTTCGGGTAAAATTCTCGTCAACTGCGGGGTGCCTTCGTGCATCCCGCAGTTGTTTTAGGTTGATGGGTATGTGGTTTTCCTGGCCTTTGGTCTTTGTCACACTTCGATCGATCCTGCGCGATCGCGTGCTTTATGCTGTGTTGGGGGTTGGCGCCTTGTTGATTCTGCTGGTGCCGGTTTTCAGCAGTTTTTCCATGCGACAGGTTCAAGAGAGCGCCGTCGGCCTGGCTTTTACTGCGTTGTCCCTGATTATGCTGGTTCTGGCCACCCAGTTGGGAGCGTCTTCCGTGTTTCGCGATGTTGACCGTCGCTACACTCATTCTGTGTTGAGCCTGCCGCTGACTCGGGGCCAGTATATCGTGGCCAGGTTTGCGGGTCTGGCGTTTTTTCTGGTCGCCTGCTTGTTGTTTCTGGCGCTCTGTTCCGCGGTTGTCATTGCAGTGGCCGCATCGACATACCCCGGAGCGCAACCGATTGTCTGGTCGGTCTTGGTCTATGCTTTTGCCGGAGTGGCCATTCAATCGGTTCTTCTGGCGGCTATTGCCCTGTTGTTTTCAGCAATCAGTACCTCGTTCAGTCTTCCTTTCTTCTGTACCATTGCCGTTTACCTGGCGGGCTCTGCCAGCCAGGAAGTGTATGATTACCTGACCGGATCCCTGGGAGACAAGCTGTCTTGGATTGCCAGGGCGCTCTCCTCTCTGGTTTATTATCTGTGCCCAAACTTTTCCAGCTTTGATTTCCACGTGCATGCGGCCTATGGTCTGCCGATTGAAATTGGCCAATTTCTGATGACGATTTTTTACGGGCTGTCCTATACGCTCGTTGTTGTCTGGCTGGCGGTTGTTATTTTTAACTGCAGAGAATTGCCGTGATAAGGTATCTGGTCGGTTTGTTGCTGCTGGCTTCTCTGGCCGCTTCAACCCATTATCAGGCGGACTTCATGCGGCAGAGGCCCACTGTGATTAAACTTGGGCCGGTACCCCAGGCCGGTCTGGTGAAATCCTTGGCCGGCGAACATCTGGTGGCGCTTTCTTTTCGTTCTGTGCTCCGGGTCATGTTCTACTTTGGAGCTTTTTTTGAAAGTAACGCTAACCGGTTGCAGAAGGCTCCGGAATATTACAGCATGTTCCAGCACCTGGAATATGCTGTTAAACTTGATCCATACAACATGGACGCTTATTATTTTTCCCAAGCTGCTTTTACTTGGGAAATCGGTCGAGCCAAAGACGTCAACAGGATGCTTAACTATGGGATGCAGTATCGTACATGGGATTATTGGCTGCCCTTTTACGCCGGATTCAACGCCGCCTATTTCCTGAAGGACTATAGTGCCGCGGCCCGGTTGATGCAGTCCGCAGCGGAAATTTCCGGAAATTCTTTGTTCAGCCGACTTGCGGCGCGATTTTTTCACGAAGCCGGTGAGGCTGAGCTCGGTTTGGTTTTTCTGGAAACCATGGCTGAAGGTGCCAAAAGTGAGAAGGTCAAATCTATTTACTCGCTTCGGATTGAGGCTTTCCGAGCAATCAGGTCTATCGAGGAGGCGATAGGGCGGTATGAGGCGCAATATCAGGAACATCCGGTATCCTTGAACGTCTTACTGGAGGCGAAGGTTTTGCATGACATTCCGACCGACCCCTATGGTGGGGAATTCTATCTGGATGCGGATGGCAAAGTGAGAACCACCAGTCAATTTTCAATGGTGCCCGGTCCCATGGAGACGACCGTCCAATAACTGATTCAACCTCCGAACACTGATACTTTTTAGCCCCTATGATTCCCATCAATGTTGAACAACTGTCCAAAGTGTACCGAGGCAAGCGCTGGCGTAAAGTGCAAGCTCTGAATCAGGTGTCTCTCTCTGTGATGCCGGGGGAGGTCTTCGGATTCCTGGGTCCGAATGGCGCTGGGAAAAGTACCTGCATCAAAATTCTGATGGGTCTGGTCACGCCGACAGAAGGCCGGGCTCTTCTCTGCAATCGACTGTCCCACGATGTCGGGTCACGAAGGAATGTTGGTTACCTCCCGGAAAACCCGGCCCTGTACGATTTTCTGAGTGGGCGCGAATATCTTGAATTCGTGGCACGCAGTTTTGGCATGTCCGGTGTCGAGAGACGGGCCG
Organism: Sulfuriflexus sp.; assembly: GCF_032250955.1. Lineage (NCBI taxonomy): Bacteria > Pseudomonadati > Pseudomonadota > Gammaproteobacteria > Chromatiales > Granulosicoccaceae > Sulfuriflexus > Sulfuriflexus sp. Next base: position 3,001 of record NZ_JAVVES010000092.1, read on the forward strand.
CGATAGGCCAAGTTCTGGAGCGGCTATCCTTGGATTCTGCGGCTGGTCGTCCAATTCGTGGTTACAGCAAAGGGATGGTGCAGCGCCTTGGGTTGGCCCAGACGTTGCTTCACGACCCCGACATCTATGTTCTCGACGAACCCATGAGCGGCCTCGATCCCCAGGGGCGGGCTCTGGTCAAGGACCTGATTGCTGAATTGAAACAGGCCGGCAAGACCGTTTTCTTCAGTACCCACATTACTGCCGATGTGGAAAAAGTCTGTGACCGACTGGCCATTATTGTCGGTGGTCAGATTCAAATTGATTGCCCCGTGGAAGAAATTATGCGTCAAGGCGTAACAGGCTACCGGGTGTTGGCCCGGGGCGAGGGGCTTGACTGCCTGCCGGGCGCCCGGATCTGTGTGGCGGGGGGAGGCGAAGTGGAATTCCAGGTAGAAACCTCGGCCTTGGCCCGACAAGTGGCGGAGATAACGACTTCCAGAGGTTCCGTGGAACTTGTTGAACCTCTGCGCCGCGATCTTGAGCAGTTCTTCCTCGACATTGTCCAACAGGCCAGCGCATGACCCTGCGCCTGCCTTTCCAGTGGCTGCTATTGGTCCTGATTGTGCTAGGCGTTTTTTATCCTGCAATTTTCGGAGGATTGAGTCCCGTTGATGACGTTCGTTTGGTCAATCGCCTGGCTAACCTGGAATCTCTTGATTTCACTCGCCTGTTCCTGCGCAGTGGTGGCTACTACTATCGGCCTGTCGTTTCTTCAAGCTTTTATCTGAGCCAAATCTTGTGGGATGCCTCCGCGCTGATCATGCACGTGGAGAACGTTCTGATCCACCTGCTGAACTCCTCCCTGGTGTTTGCCCTGGCCCGTCGGCTGTGTCGCAACGCAACCCACCTGCCAAACTGGCTGCCGTTGCTGATAGCGGTGGCCTTCGCCCTGCATCCGATCACCACCGAGGCGGTCTGCTGGATTTCCGGCCGCTTCGATCTGCTGGCCACCACCTTTGTACTGCTTTCGGTCTGCTTGCTGCTCTGGGCTTTGTCCGGCACCGGCACTTGGCGGTTACTACCTGCGGTAGCCGTCGCTTTGCTTGGCTGTTTGTCCAAGGAGACTGCTCTGTTTTTCTTCGGAGGGGCGGTGTTTATTCTCTATGTTCACTGGCGGAACACAACCGGAAATCCTGTTGCAGCACTGCGCCGCATGCTGCCCGGCTGTCTGCTCTGGTGTGGCGCTGCCCTGGCCTATCTGCTGTTTCGCCAGGCGGCCCTGTCCGGGCGCGATACGGGGGTAAAAACCGTCTTCAAGGCGGCGGCCGAGCAACAGGGGGTGCTGGACTGGCTGGATCAGTTGCGGGTGGTTGTGAAGGTGAGTGGTTTTTATGTCAAGAAGCTGTTTGTTCCTTACCCGTTGAATTTTGCAATCATCGAAATAAGCGATCTTTATCTGCTGGTGGGTTTCTTTGTGGTACTGCTCTGCGGCTGGCTGTTGCGCCGGGTTTGGCAGGGGCATTTGTCCGCAGCTCTGTTTTGGGGGGGCTTGTTTACCGGGTCGGCCGCGTTGCTGGTCGTGTTCGGTAGGATGGCTTGGACCCTGCTGGCCGAGCGCTATTTGTACATGCCGGCCGTTTTTTTTGTTCTCGGCTGGTGTGCCTGGGCCGGTACTTGCCAGAATAGGCGTTTCATCGATGTTTTTCAAATAGCCACTTTCTGCTTTGTGCTTGTTGGGGCGGGGTTGACGGTGCAGCGAACCCTGTTATGGGGGGATCGGATTGCCTTACTTGAAAATACCGTTACTCATTCTCCCAAATTTGTTCCAGCACGGAAGGATCTTGCCAATCAGTATCTCGCAATGGGACGCATTGAAGAGGGGAAGGCATTGCTGCGAGAGATCATGCTTACCAGTGTTGCGGGGGGGGGGTATGTTGGTGATGATCTGAGTCTGGCCAAACGATTGGGTGCGGAAGGTCGCCTTGAGGAGGCTCATAAAATTTTAGTCACGGCTCTCGAAGAGCCCGGGAAACAATTTATGGCTTTGGCTGAGGAAATTATCTCTCTTAATCATAAACGCCTTGGCATGGGTTTGCCCGAAGAAGCAAAGATTGCTGTTCTTAGAGAAAACGTTCGGTTGCTTGAACAACTCAGGCAGAGAAGTAAAGACCCTTTTCTTGACTATCAATTGGCAAAGGAGTATCTGTCCCTTGGTGAAATGGAAAAGGCACAGACTCTTTTCGAGAGCGCTTATCTGCGCGCATCTGAAACATCACATTATCGAGAAGCGGCTCGTAAACTGTCGGAAAGGTTGCGTAAACCAAATTGACTGAATTTTTTTGCCGTTGGCTGTGGCCCATCTCTTGCAAACTAAATTTTCACCTTACGGATTGTACCTTTCACTGTGAAGATTTTTCCAAGCGGAGTCTTACATGAAACAGGCCAGCCAAAAAGGCTTCACACTGCTAGAGTTACTTGTGACTGTTGCGATCCTCGGCATCTTGGCGGCTGTTGCGATCCCTAACTATTATGGCTATACGGCCAGGGCGCAGCGTGCCTCCGTAATTTCCGACGGTCGGTCCGTCTATCGCGGGATGATGGTTTATTATATGGAAGACCCTGATGGGTCCGGTGGCTATCCCATGAAAGACGATGCGCCGGCCTTTAATAAGTGCACATTTTACCCTCTCCTAGCCAGGACTACTGCCGATACCGACAATGACAAACAAGTTTATATCGATATCCTGAGCGTCGACCGACTCAAGGAAAGAATGATTGGCGGTTGTGTCGATTCCTTCGATTCTCCCGACGTTGCGACGCTGAATGATCAGTTTTTCTTAACCTTCCGTACCAAACGCAGTCCGGATGAGCGAATTATTGTTGCGCAGACGGATCAGGCCGTTTTGGACGAAAATAATGCGGAAGTTCTCCCTGCTGGCCAATATCTGGATGGGGTTTTTGTCTTTAAAAATGGCCAGTTAATTTACTAACCGTTCTTGATACTGAGCGTGCTTATCATGCTTAAAAATCCGGTGGCTTCTTTGCGCTTGCATTTCATACGGAAACCTCTGGTGTGTAACAAAAAACGTCACTCTGTTGACCCTTTCAGTCAGAACGTCGGGTCTGGCAAGATTGACCGGACGATCCACCCTGAATGAGCCACCAGACGTACCCGCCTCCTGCGGATAGAATGGGCGCCCTCTCGCCGGACATAAGGATCACCCCGACCTTGCGCCATGCAACCCTCCCATTTCAACGGCGTCCCGCTCAAACCAGGTCCGGCTGCGACAAGGGGTTCACGATGGTTGAACTTCTGGTGGTTCTGGTTATTCTCGGCGTTCTGATCAGCATCTCTATTTTCGCGTACGGCAATTATGTCAACAAGGCCCGGCTGACCGTTGCGGTCAGTACCCTGGAAACCTTGCGGCTGACTCTCGAAAATTTTCACATCGACTACGGAGGCTACCCGGCGGATATCGATTTCAGCACTGGCGAAGATGATCTCGGTCGCACGGTGTTCGACAATCAGTTTGCTCTCCAGCTTAGCGACGATCTGTTTGCCGTCGACTCCTACAATTCCGCCGGTCTGGGGTACACCCTGTTTGCTCGGGCCAACAACCGCCAGCGCACTCTTTTGAAAATGGTGCCGGAAATCACCATTATCCAGGACTGATCATGGGCCGCTTCCGCCGCAGGAAATACTTCATCGACAAAAAATATCAGACCAAGTACATCTTGCTGACCGTGATTCTGCTGCTGGTGTACACCCTGCTGTTCGCCCTGATCATTTTCATTCCGTACATGGTGCCGCTGGGCTCCGATCTGCCGCTGCCAGAGCAGACCGCGGCGGCGCGCACGTTGTTGACTCTGCACGCCAACGTCTGGAAACCCCTGGGGATCGTCATCGTGATCATGGGGGTTCTCAGTATCTTCATTTCCCATCGGGTGGCGGGGCCGGTGTACCGGATCAAGAAGGATCTCGACAGCGTGATCGCCGGCGACCTGTCGACCTGCATTCGTCTGCGCAGGGGGGATGATCTTCAGGAGCTGGCGGACAAGTTCAACCAGATGATCGGCGATATGCGCCTGCTGGTGGCGACTCTCAAGCGCGACCACGACGCGCTCTCCCGGCAGATTGATGACCTGGAACAGCAGATCCGCACCAAGCAGATGACCGAAGACTCCGGTCGCGCCATGATCGAGCGGTTCAACGAGAGCCGCCGCAGCATCGCGGCGGTCCTGGAGAGGTTCGAGGTCAAAGATGGGGCATAAAGGGCATACAGCAACCCGAGACGGATGCAACGCTGCAACCGAGACGCATACGATGCTGAAACCCGAGACGCATGCAATGCGTCTCTACCGGTGCGAACAACCATTCACCGATAACCGTAGAGACGCATTGCATGCGTCTCGGCCCCTACGTGAAATCGGGTCCTGTCGGTTTTGACCCCGCGCCGGCTTCCGCTCCCGACCCCGACCCCGACCCCGACCCTGTTGCCGATGTTGCGCACCGGCTTATAGTGTAGTAACGTATCTACAATAACGCAGAGCTGGAGGTGACGATGGCGATCACGACGTTGACGAGTCGGGAATTCAATCAGCATGCCGGGGAGGCGAAAAAGGCGGCCAGGTTCGGGCCGGTTTTTATTACCGACCGTGGCCGGCCGGAGCATGTTCTCCTGAGCATCGAAGAGTATCGGCGCCTGGCGGGGAGTCAGCGAAAAATTGCCGATCTGCTGGACATGCCGGGTGTCGAGGATATCGACTTCGAACCCGGCAGAGAGTCTGAACTTGCTCGGGCGGCGGATCTCTCCTGATGTATCTTCTCGATACCAATGTGGTTTCGGAACTGCGCAAGGTGCGGGCCGGCAAGGCTGACCGGCACGTGGCACGCTGGGCGGACAGCGTCGATGCCG
>NZ_JAVVES010000093.1:0-7397 GCF_032250955.1 Sulfuriflexus sp.
CAATGTGTTATCGAATCTAAATCCCCTCACCCTAACCCTCTCCCGAAGGGAGAGGGAATTAACGGGACAGCAGTGACCTGGTGTGAAAACAGACATGGACGGCCTGTATGTCTGCTTTTTTACCACGTCGTGACCAGGCCTGGTCTGACCCCGAGCCCTGCAGTGGATTACACAAGCCTGCCAGGGCCCGCATTCTGGCTGCCCGCTGAGAGACAGCTGTTTCAATGGCCGATATCTGAAGTATTGAGAACCAGCTGGAACAGACAACGATTCTTAACCGGATTGAGCCCGCTGCAAGTGCTTATTGCATATAGGCGTAACCTGCCTTTTGCAGACGTACAATCTCAGCATCGGCCATCGGTACCATGGTAACGAAACCATGGATATCAGCGGGGGCCAGGCCACGTAATTTTGCCGAGGCCTGGCACATTCTGAACTCGACGGTTTCATTTAAAGTCTGGCTATGCGCGAGTTCCATCAATTCCCGGTATTGCTTAAACCTGGCAGTCGAAAAAAAAGGGATTGCATCCCCGTGAATCACCATGATGATTTTAGTCTCAAATGGATCGTTACCATTAAGCCTGCTCAGATAACCCGCACGAGACAGGATATTGGCAAGCTGCTGTTCACTGGCTGCGGTCAAATCATAGACCACTTTCTGTTTTTGATACACCGGTTGGACACTTGTGGCCTGCCCCCATGGCATCAAGGTATCGGCCATGACGATATTAAACGTCGCCAGCATAAATGCCACGGCGACCACGAAAAGCTTACATCTGTTCATTCATTTTTCTCGAATCTGTTTATAACGCAAAAACGGCTCCCAGGATTCAGGGAGCCGTTAGGGTGGTCATGTATTATTTCTTGTTTTTCAGTTCCGGATGATCCAGGTAGCGCACACCTCTTACAGGTAAAGGCAGGGGATTAATATACTGGTAGCCTTTGTCTTGCAAGTAGGCAATCTCGGGAAAACCGGCAGGCACAATGGTTACAAACCCGTGCATGTCTTCCGCCTTGAAGCCGGCAGCGCGCATGGCATTGTTACACATGCGAAATTCAACACCAGCCTCTGCCAGTGAGGCCAATTTGTCTACAGCACCCTGATATTTCTCATAGTTTTCCTTGGCGAAAGCACGAAGTTCAGGCCCGTGTGTGACGACGACCATCTTGCCCTTGAGTTGCACGGATGTGTTTTTGATAAAGGCATACAGGACATTAAGCTTCTTCGGGTCATCGTAATTGACATCAAACACGGCATTTATTACCGGGTATTCATGCATGTCCACCTTGGCGGTGCCATATGGGGCAAACTCTGCGGCATTGGCGTTGCCGACTGACAACATTGCCAGCATACCGATGGTGGCCATCATTAAGCGTACTGATTTCATTCTTGTCACTCCTGTTATTTATAATAGTGATTACACGTATTGCACATCCGTGGCGGTTCAATCTCCATACAAAAAGGATAAGGGGTCGGAGTCGTGTGGGCGTGATGATTCGCTGGAACAACGCGCCGCGACGTTGACGAGTAGTTCAAAAGCACCTTTAAGCAACGACTCCGACCCCGCTGGATTATGTGTTCATGCACTTCAATCAACCTGGTTACCTTGTTTACCCGGAGCTTACCGCTTGTCAGGCTTATGTTAACGGGTGTTTTTTAGTTATAACTCTTTCAGCCACCGGTTGAGCTGCCTGGCCTCGCTCAGGATGACTTGCGGGTCGCCAAAGGCATTCGCCAGCAGGCTCACCCCTTGCAAGGCGCTCATTAAATGGATGGCCAAATCACCGGCCTGGCGACCAGTCTTGCCCAGTTCCCGAAACTGCTCCTCGCACCATTTGGCGAGCAGGCGCAGCGGCTCCGCTGCCAGTTCACTAAGTCGATCGTGCTTCTTGGCCAATTCATAGCAGAGACTGCCGACGGGACAGCCGTAACGACTATCAACTTCCCGGTCATCAACCCATACCTGGATCAGGGCCTTGAGCCGCTGCCGGGGGTCAGCCAGTTCATTCCATTGCTTGATGAAGTCATGCAAACCCGCCATTCGCGCATCGAGAATAGCGGTGACTATTTCGTCTTTGGTCTTGAAGTAATAGTAGATACTGCCTTGCGGGACCTGTGCCTCTTTTGCGATGTCCGCAAGCAATGTTCGCTGGAATCCGCGTTCATATACGACCCGGGTCCCGGCCTCTACCAGGCGGCTGTGTTTGACGACGGCTCGTTCTTGCTGCACGTTTGGCTCCCGCTTAAAAGTAAGTATGCTTACTTAGTCTAGGCGGTACTCAAGGCGATGTCAATCTGCTCTAGATGACCCGGAGACATGAATTTTCAGATCAGAAGTGAACCATTCCGACATCACCACTTATTCAGTACGCGTAACCACCGGCACGCGGTATTGCCGGGAGATCCTTGCTGCCGCCTCATGCTTGCCTAACTCACATAATGTGCTGAAGAGCCCGCTGGCGGCATAAGTGCGCAGGCCTTCATGCACGGAAGGTTCATCGGCGCGCTGCAAAAACGCGCTGAAGTAACGCTCGGCCTCCGCATATTTCCTGTCCATGTAAGCGGCGGCAGCCTTGCTGATTTCCGGATTATTGAGGTAGTCCTGGACGCTGAAGCCAAAATCCTTGCCCGGCGGCAGACGCGGGCAATGACCGGCATTGCGGGGATAGATTTTCATGGCCTCTTGCGCCGGCAGGTATTCCTGCTCCGCCGCCTTACGGAACCACTTTCTGGCCTCTTCGTGGTCTTGTGCGACACCTTCACCTTTCGAGTACAGATAGCCAAGGTTGTACTGGGCCGATGCATGACCCTGTTCCGCCGCCTGGTGAAACCACTTTGCGGCCGCCGCGTAATCCTGCGTCACGCCCTTGCCCTCAATATACAAATAGGCGAGATGGTACTGGGCCGGCGCCTCACCCTGTACCGCCGCCAGCTCGTACCATTTTGCCGCCTCTCTATAATCGCGGGGAACACCTGTGCCTTCGGCGTACAAAAAACCAAGGTTATGTTGTGCCAGTGCATCACCCTGATCGGCCGCCTTACGGAACCATTTGACGGCCTCGGCATAGTCCTGTGAAACCCCTTCCCCCTCAGCGAACAGTAACCCCAGGCTGTTCTGTGCAAGGGCATGACCTTTTTCCGCCGCGGCCCGGTACCATTTTACGGCCTCATAATAATTTTGGGCGACACCCCGGCCTTCAGCATAGGCATAGGCAATGTCGACCTGCGCCTGCAGTATGCCCTGCTCTGCGGCCTTCCTGAACCACTTGACGGCCTCGCCATGGTCTTGCGGGACACCTTTGCCCTCGCGGTATAAAAACCCCAGGTTATACTGCGCCGATGCATACCCCTGTACGGCTGCCAGCCTGTACCAGGTTTCAGCCTGCGCATAATCCTGCGTAACGCCCTGACCTTCATAATGCAACAGACCCAGGTTGTACTGTGCGAGCGCGTAACCCTGTTCCGCCGCGCGCCTGAACCACCACACGGCCTCTGCATAGTCCTGAGACAGGCCCTGCCCCTCAGCGCACATGAGGGCAAGGCTGTTCTGTGCCGTGACCTCGCCCTGTTCGGCTGCCCGCCGGTACCAGTCGGCGGCTTCTGCATAGCTCTGCTCGATCCCCTTTCCCTGTGCGTATAAGAAGGCAAGATTGGCCTGTGCGCCGGCATCACCGTCATTGGCCTCTTTCGAGCATGCTACGAATGCCGAGGTATACTCTTCGGACTCAATGAACGCGGAACAGGCACCACCAAAAGCAGGTATTGCGAGGAATACAGAGATAAAGAGGAAAATGATCCCCGTAGCTTTTTGCATTTTTATGCATCGACCTCTTAAATAGGCTTGATCCTATTTAGGCCGGTGCCTGACTACAACGCGTATTAATGCGTAAGCTGAAATGTTATGCAATCGAAAAGGCCGGAGATCATGCTCAAATTTTTACCAGCCCGGAAATACAAGAGGCGTTACCCGGGATTACACCTTTTCAGTAGCGTAACATGACATACATACCACCCCAGAGATGGCTCCGGTCGGCCTTGAGTACATTGAGTTCACTGGTCTTGCCATTAATGGCAAAAGTCACCTGCATGGGCTCAATGCTCAGAGTCACGCCCACCCCGGCATCATGCACAACATGTCGCAACTGGTCACTGTTGAAGGTAACGGCACTGTCGCGAAACTGGCCCTGCAGTAACACATCATAGGCAACGACGCGGGCGCGATAGGCCGCCCAAAGATACCATTCATTACCCGCCAGTGAGGGCAGGAAGCTGCCGCGATTAATCGGGTCGTAGGGCAGGCTCCAGACCGGGCTGGCAATATCGCCAGCCCGCAACGACAGGCCGACACTGGCATTTGTCTGGTAGCCAAGGCTGGTGCTGGTAGTGCCGGTCAAGTCCCAGCGGCCTTTCGCGCCGGCCAGCCGTTCTGCATAGGCCACCCGGAACCCCAGTGTGGGCTCACCACCATTGGATATCTGGTGCTGCCAGCCCTTCGGGTCCACCGGCTCCCTGTCATCGGTGACATCACGCCAGCTCGCATGCAAGGCTTGCTGTATCTCCCGCGCGACACTCGTGCCGAGCACACCGATACGCATCTCAAGGGCAAGCGCGCTTATATCATCAGTATAGACGCGCTTGTTACCGAGATAGATCAGGGATGCATAGGGACGATCATCAAACTGCGGCCTGCTGGCCGATAGATCATCGGGGGTAAAGTTAACCGAACCCAGGATGAAGCTGCGCTCGAAATAGGCATCTTCGGCCAGCAGGCCGAACCGGTGACCCAGCCACTTGACCGGCCTGTCCAGCAGGTAAAGGCCGTCCTCTTGCCAGAAGAACTCGGCCGCCACCCCCGTGGTGTAATCGCGGTCTTGATTGAAGCCGGCGGTCAACAGGTCCTGATCGAAATACAGCCCCACACCGCGATCATGCTGCGGCCGCGCCTCACCCGCCATCAGCGGTATCACCAGGCAAAGCGTGCCCGTACCAAACAGGCAGAGTAACAAGTAACGAATCAGAATATTCACTGTGGACATGCTATCCCTGTTTCCACCGACACCATAAAAGGGGGACAATAGCCAAAGGAGGTGACTAATGCCAGATAAGCCTATGGCCTACAGCCAGATATTCATACAGGGAGCCTTATGACAAGCAGGGGAAAATACCTGGTCGCCATACCTTTCCTGCTGCTGCTTGCCGCAGGCCTGTTGCTATACCGGCTGACCGATGTCGCGGCCTTTATCCTCGAACGTGAACTACGCGCCGCGGGCTTTACCGATATCGTGGTCGATATCGAGGCCATCACGACAACCCGCAGCAAGCTCACCACGCTGCAAGCCAGCCTTCCGGCGTTCAGCCTGCAGGCGGAGGCAATCACGCTACACTACACGCTTGCCGAATTACTCGATGGCCGCCTGGATGAAGTGGAGATCGACAGCCTCCAGCTGGGCATGCACAAACAGGCCGAGACCACGGGTGGTATCGCGTTACCGCCCTTGCCTGAACACTGGCTGGCGGCGACGCCATTCAAGCATGCCCGGGTCAAGCAGGCGCGAATCGACATGCCTGAAACCATTCAGGGCATCGCGCATCTCGATCTGCAGCTCGATCTCACACACCGTTCCGGCGCACTCGATGCGCACATCCAGCTCAGTGCGCCTGAGCGCCCACCGCTACTGCTGCAACTACGCGCCAATGATGACAACAACCTGCAGCTTGCCTTGCGCGGCAGCGCCACGACTGCCCCGGCGCTCACTGTGCAGAGCCACAACCTCACGGTTACACCTGACAAACTCAACACCGCCGTATTAATAGAGATGGATCTCGGCAGCCTGCACGCAATCGCAACAGAATGGCTGCCGGCATTTACCTGGCCGGCGCAGTTAAACTACTTTGACACCTTCAGCAGCGAGAGTGACCTCGAGTACCTCGTCACTCGCCGGCAATTACGCAGTGCCGGCAGCATATACCTGGGCGGTGTGAAGCATACACTCAAAGGCCCGGCTTCGTTCACTTATCACGAAGACCAACTTGCCTTCGTCATCAATAAATCCTTCAGCCTCGACGCCCGCGAACATACCATTGCCGGGGTAACGTTTCCGACCCTGCTACTGTCCGTGCAGGATGACGTTAACTGCGTCTACCACCAGGCACCGCTCAGCTGGCATTGCGGCACGGCCAGCCTGGGCTTGCGCGCACCGGTATTACATTACCCGCCATACGCATTACGCAGCGCACCCGGCACGATCACGCTACAGGAACTCGGTGGCGATGCTCACACATGGCGGCTGCATGCTGATCTCGACCTGCCCGGCGTCAACCTCGACCTGCCCGACAATACCATCCGGCTGGATCGGGTTTACACGCAATGGCAGATCGCACCGACTGAAATCCAGGCCAGTGCCAGCATACAGGCCGCCGATGGCGAACTGACAATGGCTGTCGAGGGCCGGCATGACCTGCAACAGCAATCCGGCACGACCGAGATCAAGCTGCAGCCGGTTACGCTTGGCGCCGGCAACAACCTTGCCGGTAAATTATTACGCCACTGGGCTTCCTCCCTGCAGCTTGAGGGCGGCCAGCTGCAGGGCCAGACCCAGCTCAGCTGGCAACAACAACATGGCGTGTTCGCGCTCGGGCAAAACAGCCGTATTGAACTTGATAATATTCAGGGCAGCGTCCAGCAATATCCGTTTAGCGGCCTTCAAGGCAAGCTTTATATCAGGGGTATCGACGACCTGCGCATAACCACCAGCGGTGACCTTCGTCTGGCGGACATCAACCCGGGCGTCCCGATCACCGATGTACGGCTCCGCGCGACGGCTAGCCGCAAGCCCGGCAAAGACTTTATCATCGACGTGCAGCACCTTAAGGCCAGTGCACTCGGCGGCAGAATCGCCGCAGACGCAACCCTGCTCGATCTGAATCAAGCAGAGAACCGACTGGTGCTCGACGTGCAAGGCCTGGATCTCGCCAGGTTGATGAATCTCGAACAAAAACAGGGTCTGGCCGGCACCGGCCAGTTGAACGGCACGCTGCCGCTCGTCCTCGGCAAGAACGGCCTCTCCATGGAGAACGGCAAACTCACGGTCCCACCGCCCTACGGGGTAATTCGCTACACAGGCGATGAGCGAGTTACGGCACTGGCAAGGAACAATGCGGAGGTCGAAATGTTGGTCAAGGTACTGAGCAATTTCCACTATAACCGTCTCGAAGCCGAGCTGGACTATGCGCCGGACGGGGATTTACTGGCCAAAGTCCGCCTGCAGGGGAAAAACCCGGAACTTCAAGGCGGTCGGCCTGTCCATTTAAATATCAATCTTCACTGCTGTCCCGTTAACTTTCACAGCAAAACCATCTGATTGACATCGTGTTGATTATCGCGTGGTGGATCGCC
>NZ_JAVVES010000094.1:0-7326 GCF_032250955.1 Sulfuriflexus sp.
CCAATCACCAATCACCAATCACCAATCACCAATCACCAATCATCAATCATCAATCATCAATCATCAATCATCAATCGTCAATCGTCAATCGTCAATCGTCAATCGTCAATCGTCAATCATCAATCGTCTGCCGGTGCCCCTCCGGCTTCCAGGCCGGGGCAAGGACGAATTCACCATAGCGGCGATTCACTTCGTCCATGACCTTGTTGACCTCGCTGTGCGGGGTGTCCTGGGCGGAAAATAATTCAAGCTGTTGTCCCTCGGGTTGTGGGTCGAGGGCATTGACCTGGACCTGGAACACCCCCCTCACCATGCCAGTGGGTCGTCAGTACAAAACGGCATAACCTGAAAATGGCCTCGGCGTCGTTATCCGGGCTGGCCAGTTTCAGTTTCAGGCCGATATAGCCGTCACGTGTGCGCAGGCCGATGCCATAGTGCTGGGCCTGCAGGGTATGGCGACGCAGGCGGGCGGCGAGCTTTTCGCTCATGTGGCGCAGGTAGGTGAGCAGCACATCGGGGTCACGCGTGTTGGGAGGCACGACCTTGCCATGGCCCATGGATTTCGGTGCCGGGATACCGGTGGTTACCTTGTCCGGGTCTTCGCCCTGGCACATGAGCCAGATGCGCCGGCCAAGATTGCCGAAGCGTCGCGCCAGTACGCTGACCGGTAACTGGCCGACCTCGCCACAGGTGCAGGCGCCGTGTTCGGCAAGAAAACCGCCGATGCCGTCGGCGATACCGCATAGCGAGGTGGCGGGTTCATGGTGCAGGCGCTCGCGCGCCTCCCATGGCGGGATCACGGTCAGGCCATCCGGTTTTTGCAGCTTGGCGGCAAACTTGGCCGTGGTCTTGTCACCGCCGACGCCGGCCGAACAGGTGATCCCCGAGACCTCGAGCACTCTTTGTTTGGCCATGCGTGCCATGCGCACCGGGGTGCCGTGCAGGCGTTGGCAGTGGCTGACATCGAGAAAGGCCTCGTCAACGGAGAAGACCTCGATGTCCGGGCTGATCTCCTGCAGGACCTGCATGATGGCGGTGGAAACCTTTGTATAGACACGTGGCCGGGCCGGGCGCTGGATCAGGCCCGGGCAGAGTTTCCTTGCCTCGGGCAGGCGCATACCGGTATGGATGCCAAAGGCGCGCGCCTCGTAAGAGCAGGTGATGATGCAACTGCCACGCTCGCCATTGGTCACCGCCACCGGCAGGCCACGCAACTGCGGGAAGTCGCGCTGCTCGACGGAGGCAAAAAACGCGTTCATATCGACGTGAATGATCGCGCGATCCCAAATTACCGGACAGGGGTTAATCATTGATGATTTCTTGGCTTACAGAACCCTTCGGGTTCATTGTAAATACCCTAACCATCTCCGATGGTTCAGGGCAATTGATGAATGATGAATGGAAAAGCATTCACTGCGAGCGGAACGTTCCTGCTCGCTTTGCGCTTCGTGGAATAAAAGCCCGTACCAAAGTAAGCGTTGAGCCAGGGATTGGGGTAGACACGACAGCCGGTCCGTGGTCACCAATGTCATTTCAATTCATCATTCATCATTCATCATTCCGCAATCATCAATCCCTATTTATAGCTGCGTAGTTGCCCGACCACCACGCCCTGGATGGCCACCCGTTCGGCCGGGTAGAGCATCGGTGTCATCTGGCGGTTGGCGGGGATGAGCATGACCGCGTCGTCACGGTGGTGGCGCAGGGTCTTGAGAGTGGCCTCTTCGTGGTCGATTAGGGCGACGACGATATCGCCGTTACTGGCGTGGTCGCATTGCTCGACCACGACCATGTCGCCATCGAGGATGCCGGCCTCGATCATGGAGTCGCCCTGTACCTTGAGGACAAAGCGATTCTCGCCAATGAAGAACGCGGCCAGGTCGAGCCGGTCATGGTTCGGAATGGCCTCAATGGGCTGCCCGGCGGCAATCCGGCCAAGCAGGGGCAGGCTGTAGTCCGGGTGCTCAAAATGTGAGTGCTCACTTTCAAGCAAGCGTATTCCCCTGTGCTTGCTGGGCAGAATGTCGATATAGCCGGCGCGATGTAGCGCCTGCAGATAACGGTGTATGACTCCCCTGGATCGGATGCCGATACCGGCGGCGATTTCACTCAGCAGGGGCGCATAACCGTGCTGCGCGAAGTAGTCGCGAATGAAGCCGAGGGTGTCGTGCAGGCGCGGTGTGAGCATGGCCGAAGCATAGAGAACGTTTGGAGAACTTTCAAGCCTGTATCCCGGCAGCCTAAAAAGCAGGGTGAATAACTTAAAGTAGAAGGCGTGTCTGCCGATAGCCTGTAAGTACTTCTAGACAATAGGAAAAGTACGGGTATTATCGTAATCATCTGTGCCGCCATCGCAAGCTGCAAGGAAAGTTCTCCGGGTGGGTAAAGACAACAAAATTTTATGGGGTATTGTGGTCGGGGGTCTGGTCCTGACCGTGTTGCTCTCCATGTTCGTGTTTCGTACTCATCTGCGCGAAGCGGCGGCCGGCTATGCGGTCAACCTGCAAAATTACAGTGAAAGGCTTGAACACGACACGTCTGCCGGTCTACTCCTTGTCGCGGATCTGGAACGCCTGTTTTATACCCACAACGACCTGAGCGAAAACGAATTTAATAATTATACTGCCGATAAACTGGTTCATTACCACGGCCTGGAGAGCATAGGCTTATTACGCAGGCTCGATGCCGGCCAGGTGGCTGATTACGAAGCCTTAATGCAGCGTAGCGGCAAGCCTGGTTACAGGGTGACACCCCTTGCCGGGGAGGCTTATAAACCCGGCCCGTTGCAGGGGATGCACCTGCCAATGTGTTACCTGAACAGTTTTAATGCGGATAAAACCGGTTTGCTGGCTCCCGGCAGCGACTGGTTAACCAGTGCCGATATGCAGGCCAGCGTGGTCGACGCGGTTCGAACCGGGAGCGTGGTGTCAACCTTGCGCAACGGCAAGCTATACCTGTTCCAGGCGATTTATTCGCAAGCGATGGAAGGGCTGAATTCCTTCACCGAAGTCATGAGTGATCCCGGCAGCCGTGAGGCCACCCTGGCGGGTATGTTCGTGTTGCAGTATGACCTGGATACATTACTGTATAGCGATACATGGAATACGGGCCAGTTACTGGAACTGGTTGACATAAACCAGCCATGGCGGCTACCGGAGCATGAAGACTGGTTGCCCGTTGCAACGGCGGTGCATCCGATCCCGATTGGTTCACAGGACTACTGCCTGCAGATGCAGTACCCGTTACAGTTCTCGGATATCGAGCTGAGCCATTTGGGCCTCTTCCTCATGGCCAGCTTGCTGGTCACCGTATCGGGGTTGTTATTGTATCGCGGGCATATACAACGCGTGCGCCTGTTAGAGGCCATGTCACAACATGGCTTGCAGGTTATCGAGGAGCAGGCCGGTACCCTGGAACGTCGCGACATCGAACTGCAACAACAAAAGCAGGTGCTGGATGAGCACTCGATTGTCAGTATCGCGGATGTCGCCGGACGCATTACCTATGTAAACGACAAGTTCTGCGCGGTCAGTGGCTATACGCGTGACGAATTGCTTGGCCGTAATCATCGTCTCGTGCGCTCATCCGAACACTCCCGGGAATTTTATACAGATCTCTGGTCCACCATCAGCAGCGGCAAAAGCTGGCACGGAGTCATTTGTAACCGGCGTAAGGATGGTGGCCTGTACTGGGTGGATTCAACTATCAAACCGATTCTGGACAGACATGGCCGGCCGGAAAAATATATCTCCGCGCGCACCGACGTCACGCCACTGGTAAGGATGCGCAAGACGCTCGCCAATAGCGAAAACAATCTTCTGCAAACCCAGGCATTTGCCAACATAGGCAGCTGGGACTGGAATATCCAGACCGGCCAGATGACCTGGTCAGAACAAATGCTGCAGATCCTGGGTCGGGCAAATAGCGGTTATGAACCTGCTTATGAAAATTATTTACAGACCATACCGCCGGCGGATCGGGGAGAGGTGACCAATGCGATTAAAGCGTGTTGTGATAAGGGGCATGAACTGTCGATTGTGCATCGCATTCTCTGGCCGGACAAAAGTATTCACTGGTTGCAATTGAGTGGTAACGTCACGCGTGCCGAAGACGGTAGCCCCCTGCACCTGTTGTGTATTGTGCAGGATATTACCCGGCAGACCCGGATGGCGCAGACACTAGACAGGCAAAAAAGCCTGCTGGACATGTTGCGGAAAGCAATGACGGGCTTTGTGGAAACCCAGTCATTGCCAGGTATCTCCCAGGACCTGCTGGAGGGGCTGCTGGGAGTGACGGATTGCGATCTTGGCATACTCGCCGAGATAACCTGTGTAGATGACTCGCCGTCCTGCACTATGCATGCAGTCACTGATATTGCCTGGGATGAGACATCACGGCAACAGTATGCGACACGGCGCCTGACCTGCGAGGGTAAAAAATCGCTTATCAATCATGTCCTGGAAACCGGCGAGACGGTCATCAGTAACGCGCCGGATACCGACCCGCGAAGTGGCGGGGTGCCGGTGGGGCACAGCAGGATAAAAAACTTCCTCGGCGTGCCGGTGTTCTATGGTGACGAGATGGTCGGCATGTATGCCCTGGCGAACCGGGAGGGCGGCTTTGACGATTCAATTATCGACTTCCTGAAGCCCCTGCAGGCGACCTACGGCATTTTGATTCATGCCATGCGGAGCGTGCAACAGGAGGAGCGGAACAAGCATGACTTGCTGAGTGCGAAACTGGATGCCGAACACGCCAGTCGCGCCAAGTCAGAATTTCTCTCCAATATGAGCCACGAACTGCGTACCCCCTTAAACGCGATTATGGGTTTTTCACAGTTGCTCGCCGATGACAGGGAGACGCCGTTAACGGAAGAGCAGCACGAGAGTACAGTGGAAATCTACCAGGCAGGGCAACATCTGCTGGGCCTGGTCAATGAAGTCCTGGACCTGGCACGGATTGAATCAGGGCGTATGGAGGTCCGTTGTGAGCCGGTCTCCCTGCATATGATTTATGAGCAGTGCAGCAGTCTCATGCAGCAGTTGGCGGACATGTATGAAATACAGTTTCACGCAGGCTGGCAACAGTTGGCGGACGTCTGGGTGGTGGCGGATCCGGTCCGCCTGAAACAGGCGATCATGAACCTGGTCTCGAATGCGATTAAGTATAATAATGACGATGGCCATGTTTATCTCGCCTATGAAGTGGCGGATGAAGAACAGGTGCGAATCACGGTGACGGATACCGGCCCGGGGCTTTCGGAAGAGGACCAGGAGCAGATTTTTATACCGTTTGAACGCCTGGGGAATGAGCAGACCAGCATTGAAGGTTCCGGTATCGGCTTAAGCATTACCCGGCGCATGGTTGAGTTGATGGAGGGGCGACTTGGCTTAACCAGTGTCCCTGGACAGGGTTCCTGCTTCTGGATCGAGTTGAGGAGCAGTGCTGCGCCGCAAACAGCAGGCATGACTGATAAAAAAGAGCTCATTGCCCGCGAGACGCGGGCAAAACCGCACAAGAACACAGCTAATACACGTTACAAATTGCTGTATGTTGAAGACAACCCGGCAAACATACGCTTGATGCAGTTAATCATGCGCAAGTGCCCGGAATACGAATTACTCATAGCGGAAAGCGGTGAAGAAGGGGTGCGGCTCGCGAAGAGCGCCGCTCCGGATATCATATTGATGGATGTCGGCTTGCCGGGTATAAGCGGTATCGATGCACTTGGTATTCTGCGCGATGATTTCCTGACCATGGATATCCCGGTGGTTGCCATCAGTGCCAACGCCATGTCGAATGATATAAAACAGGCCAGGGAGGCCGGTTTTGTTGACCACCTGACCAAGCCAGTAGAGGCAAAAAAACTGTTTAGGATACTGGATGAATACCTGCCTGATACGCCGGATAGCTGCTCGGCCTGAGCATGATAGAAGAAGGGTGTAATGAATAAGTGTTTAAAGATTCTGGTGGTGGATGATTTGCCCGTCAACCGTTTGTTGGTGAGTAAACATTTACAAAAGGCCGGTCATGTTGTTACCGAGGCCGCTGATGGCCAGGAGGCCATTGACCGCTTCGAGGCCGAGCGGCCCGATATTATTATTCTCGATGTCATGATGCCGGGGATGAATGGCTATGACGCGGCGCGGGAAATCAAGGCCCGTGCCAATGGCCACTGGACGCCGATTATTTTTCTCAGCGCTCTTGGCAAGGGGGAGGAACAGGTCAGGGGGCTTGAAGAGGGCGGTGACGATTACCTGACCAAACCGGTGAACCTCGACGTCCTGGATGCCAAGATTATGTCGATGCGACGTATTGCCGACATGCAACGACAACTGGCGGATACCACGGCCGAACTCCAGCGTTATCACCAACGTGCAGAGGCTGAACATGCAATGGCAAACAGCCTGATGGAACGCATGATTAACCAGGAGCGTCTCAATGACGAAATGCTGCAACACTGGGTGTTGCCGGCGAGTCGCTTTAGCGGTGACATCGTCGCCGCCGCGCGTTCTGATAATGGCCGCTTGTATATCCTGCATGCCGATTCTACCGGGCATGGCCTGACTGCTGCCTTGCCACTACTGCCCTTGTCGCAAATCTTCTATGCCATGGTGACAAAGGCACTGTCGCTGAAGGATATGGTCAATGAAATGAATCAGCGCATTAAGCAATTAATGCCGGTGGAACGTTTCGTGGCCGCGGCCCTGGTCGTGATCGAGCCTGACAGGAAAACGATTGAGGTCTGGAATGGTGGCTGCCCCGACCTGCTGTTCGTCAACGAACACAATCAGGTCGCCAGGCGCTTTTCATCGCGGCATACCGCACTCGGGATAATGGATTATGACGAGGTGCATTCCGAGACGTTGACGCACGCGGAACACGGGGCCGGAAAACTGGTCATTTACTCGGATGGCCTGGTGGAGGCAAAAAATACTGATGGTGAAAACTTTGGTGATGAAGGTATTGCTGCCACCCTTGAAAGTGCCGGAGAAGAAGGCAGTTTGATGGCATTGATCAATGCGATGATTCTGCACCTGGGTGAAGAGACAGCACATGATGATATCTCTATCGTTATGGTGGATTGTTCGGGAGAGTAGAAAAAAGATTGATGATCTCGGAATGATGATTGATGATTGGGTATTTGGTTATCCCCAATCATCTAATCTTGTACTTATCTTGATGCGGCTTCTTTCTGGTAAATCCTGGACAAAGAGAGGAATGATCGGGAGCAATTATTTTGCAGTTAATATTTTTGGCTCTTCGGAAAAATTAGTGGGTAAAAATATAGCGAATTTGGAGCAATAGAGATAGTTTTCTGGAAAT
>NZ_JAVVES010000095.1:0-6839 GCF_032250955.1 Sulfuriflexus sp.
GCGGCTTGCCGGTAATGTCGTAGACGACACGCGAGATACCGTCGATCTCGTTCACAATACGGCGTGACACGAGGTCGAGGAAGTCGTAAGGCAGGTGTGCCCAGCGCGCGGTCATAAAATCAATCGTTTCCACGGCGCGCAGAGCGACGACATATTGATAACGACGACCGTCACCCGTCACACCCACTGACTTGACCGGCAGGAAGACGGTAAAGGCCTGTGAGATATCATGGTAGATTTCGTGCTTATACAACTCTTCAATAAAGATATGGTCTGCCAGGCGGAGTAAGTCCGCATATTCCTTTTTAACCTCGCCCAGGATACGCACGCCGAGCCCGGGGCCAGGGAACGGATGGCGATAGACCATCTCGTGCGGCAGCCCCAGCTCCACGCCAAGCTTGCGGACCTCATCTTTGAAAAGTTCACGGAGCGGTTCGCAGAGCTGCAGTTGCATGTAATCAGGCAGGCCACCGACATTATGGTGTGACTTGATCAGGTGTGCCTTGCCCGTCTTGGCGCCGGCTGATTCAATTACGTCCGGATAGATAGTGCCCTGTGCCAGCCATTTGGCATTGACCAGTTTCTTCGATTCTTCCTCAAAAATATCAACAAACATATTGCCGATAATCTTGCGCTTTTTCTCCGGATCGGCCTCGCCCTTGAGGGCATCAAGGAAACGCGCCTCGGCATCGATGCGGATAACCTTGACCCCCATGTGCTGGGCAAAGGTCGCCATCACCTGGTCGCCTTCCTTGTAGCGGAGCAGGCCGTTATCGACAAACACGCAGGTAAGCTGCTTGCCGATAGCCTTGTGCAGCAGGGCGGCGACAACCGATGAATCCACCCCGCCGGACAGACCCAGGACCACCTCTTCCTCCCCTACCTGTTCCCTGATTGTGGCAATGGAGTTATCGATAATATTGCTCGGGTTCCAGAGCGCCTCGCAGCCACAGATACCATGCACAAAGCGTTCGATAATGCGTTGCCCCTGGAGGGTATGTGTGACTTCCGGGTGAAACTGCACGCCATAAAAGTGTCGCTCTTCATCGGCGATACCGGCAACCGGGGCAGAGTCTGTAGAGGCCATTAGCTTGAAGCCTGCCGGCATTTCCACGACCCGGTCACCGTGCGACATCCACACGTCGAGCAGGCCAAAGCCTTCCTTTGATACCTCGTCTTCGATGTCTTTCAGCAGCGCGGTATGACCCCGCGCACGCACCTTGGCGTAACCATATTCATGATGGTCGGCATTCTCGACCTTGCCGCCAAGCTGCGCGGTCATGGTCTGCATGCCATAGCAGATCCCGAGCACGGGCACACCCAGCTCAAAGACTGCCTGTGGTGCAGTGGGTGCCCCCTCACCGGTGGTACTTTCCGGTCCGCCTGAGAGGATGATTCCTTTGGGTTTAAAGGCCTTTATATCCTCGTCGGTGATGTCCCAGGCATACAACTCGCAATACACGCCGGCCTCACGCACGCGACGGGCGATAAGCTGGGTGTACTGGGAACCAAAGTCGAGAATAAGAATACGATCGGCGTGAATGTTGTTTGACATCAATGGGCCTTCAAACTGGGGATTAAATAAAATGGCGGGCTTAATGCCCGCCATCCGTAGTCAGGTCGTGCGGTAATTCGGCGCTTCCTTGGTGATCTGCACATCGTGCACATGACTTTCATGCACACCGGCAGAGGTTACACGTACGAATTCGGGTTTGGTACGCATTTCTTCCAGGTTGGCACAGCCGGTGTAGCCCATGCTGGCGCGCACGCCGCCGAGTATCTGGTGAATGATATTCAGCAGGCTGCCCTTGTGTGGCACACGACCTTCGATGCCTTCCGGCACCAGCTTGTCCTGGTCCGAGCTTTCCTGGAAGTAACGGTCACTGGAACCGTCCTTCTGGCCCATCGCACCAATAGAACCCATGCCACGGTAAGACTTGTAGGAACGGCCCTGGAACAGTTCGACCTCACCGGGTGATTCATCCGTGCCGGCAAACAGGCTACCCATCATGACACTGTGCGCGCCGGCGGCCAGGGCCTTGGCGACGTCACCCGAATAACGGATACCGCCATCTGCAATCAACGGGATTCCATCCTTTGCCAGCGCCCGGGCGATATTCGAGACTGCGGATATCTGTGGCACACCGATACCGGCAACAATGCGCGTGGTACAAATCGAGCCCGGACCAATACCCACCTTCACGGCATCGGCGCCGGCATCACGCAGTGCCTCGGCGGCAGCGGCAGTGGCAATGTTGCCGCCAATGACCTGGATATCCGGGAAGTGCTGTTTGACCCAGCGGACCTTGTCGAGCACACCCTGCGAATGACCATGTGCGGTATCGACGACGATCACATCGACACCGGCCTCCGCCAGGGCGACCACGCGCTCGTCGTCCAGCGATGCGCCCACCGCCGCACCTACCCGCAGGTGGCCCATGTCATCCTTGGAGGCCAATGGCTTGTCGGTAGCCTTCTGAATATCCTTTGCCGTGATCAGGCCGCGCAGCTCAAAGTTGTCGTTGACCACCAGCACCTTCTCGATACGGTGTTTGTGCAGCAAGGCGACGACCTCTTCGCGTCTCGCGCCTTCCCGCACAGTCACCAGGCGATCCTTTGGGGTCATGATTTCAGAAACCGGGGCATCAACCCGCGTTTCGAAACGCATATCCCGACCGGTAACGATGCCGACCAGTTCGTTCTTGTCGACCACCGGCACACCCGAGATATTGTACTGTCTCGTCAGTTTGATCAGGTCACCAATCGTCGTCGAAGGCGGCACCGTAATCGGGTCCTTGACCACCCCGCTTTCAAACTTCTTCACGCGGTGGACTTCTTCAGCCTGGCGCTCAATGGTCAGATTTTTGTGGATAATGCCTATCCCCCCTTCTTGTGCCATGGCGATGGCGAGACGTGCTTCCGTCACCGTATCCATGGCTGCCGAGAGCAATGGCATGTTCAGGGTGATGTCACGAGTCAGGCGCGTGGCCAGGCTCACTTCCTTGGGCAACACGGTCGAGTGTGCCGGTATGAGCATAACATCATCAAAAGTAAGAGCTTCTTCAATTATCCGCATGCAGATTTCCCATTTGGGTCGGTGGCCACACAAGGGCCAGTTAATTAGCGGATAATTATAGAGTTTGACGCGGGCTGGGTAAACTCGGTAGCCTATAGTTATTGACCGGATCGACGACCGCTGGCGTCGACCGGGAAATATAAAAAACCAGCAATCTGTACCAGAAAGATAAAATAATACTCTCCGGAGGAGGAGCAACAATGAAAAAATTCGCTATTCTCGTAGCTGCAACCTGCATGCTCACAGGCACCCATGCCTTTGCCAATGACTCATCTAAACAGGAAGCCGCAGCAGCCGTACAGGCCGCAGTAAAGGCCGTTGAAGCTGCCAAGGCCGTTCGTGGTGAGTGGCGTGACAGCTACAAGATCCTCGGCAAGGCTAAAGCCGCCTATAAAAAGGGTGATTACGCAACAACCCTGAAACTGGCTGGCAAGGTCGAGCGTCAGGGTCAGATCGGCAAAGCCCAGGCCATGGCCGAAGCAGGCGCCGGTAAGATTGCCGATACAAGGTATCGCTAAGTCTTTCCCGGGAAATAGTAAAAAGGCCGGCTTTTAGCCGGCCTTTTTTATTGCCGCGGACAAATAATCCGGCAATTTATTGGGCATCGACGAGCTGTCCCGCTATCATGGCCCCATGCAAGACTTTGAAGAGACTCCCCTGCGACAGGTTTTCAGCGTTTCCGAGCTCAGTGGTGCCGCCCGCAAGCTGCTGGAGGACAATTTTCCCCTGATTTGGGTTGAAGGCGAGATCTCCAACCTTGCCCAGCCTGCCTCTGGACATCTCTATTTCTCGCTCAAAGATCCCTCCGCCCAGCTCCGTTGCGCCATGTTCCGCATGCGTGGCCGTTTGCTCGATTTCAAGCCGGAAAATGGCCAGCAGGTCCTCGTTCGGGCCAAGGTCAGCCTTTACGAGGCCCGCGGCGACTTCCAGCTCATCATTGAGCACATGGAAGAGGCCGGTGACGGCGCGCTGCGCCGTGAATATGAGGCCATGAAGCGCCAACTGCGCAACGAGGGCCTGTTTGAGGTCGCCCATAAACAGCCTATACCCGAATTACCTAAACAGATTGGCGTGCTTACCTCGCCCAGTGGCGCGGCCATACGCGATATCCTGAGCGTGCTGAAGCGGCGTTTCCCGGCCATCCCGATCCTCATTTACCCGATCCCTGTCCAGGGTCAGGGGGCGGCCGAAAAGATCGCCCGGGCCATTGAACTGGCGAATATCCGTCGTGAATGTGACGTGCTCCTGCTCAGCCGGGGAGGCGGTTCGCTTGAAGACCTGTGGGCATTCAACGAAGAGGTTCTGGCCAGGGCCGTTTTCAAGAGCCGCATCCCGGTTGTCAGCGCCGTCGGCCACGAGGTCGATTTCACGATAGCCGACTTTGTCGCCGATGCACGCGCGCCCACGCCATCGGCGGCGGCTGAACTGCTCAGCCAGGACCGGCAGGAATGGCTGGCGCGCCTGAATAGCCTGCAACGCCGCCTGTTCGCCAGCATGCAAAACCGCCTGCGCCAGACCAGCCAGCAACTCGACTGGCTGTCCCGTCGGCTGCAATCTCCCGGGCAACGTCTGGCACGGATCAGTAGCCGGGTTAACGAGTTGCAGCAGCGCCAAATCACCGCGTTGCGGCACCTCCTGCGCCGTCGGCAGGATAAACTGCTCAACCTGCGCGCCCGCTTGATGCAGCAAACCCCCGCCCAGCGCGTCGCCGTCCTGCACGAACGCTATAATCACCTGCACTCGCGTCTCGAACGGGCTATGCATGAACGCCTGCAAGACAGTACGCAAAGACTCGCCACCCTGGGCCATGCGCTCGACACCGTCAGCCCGCTCGCCACGCTCGGGCGCGGCTATGCACTGGTACAACGGGTCTCTGATGGCGAACTCCTGCGGGATGCCAGTAAAATAAACACCGGTGAGCAAATCCAGACCCGTCTCGCCAAGGGAAGCCTTTTATGCCGCGTCGAATCCTCACAAAACGACTAACTGTCCTGGTCGCCATTTTGTTCTGTGTGCCATTGCTGGCACGGGCCCTGCCGCAACACCAGGCCGTACCGGGTGGCGTGGCCGTACTCAAACTCGAGACGAATGCGGAGCAGGCGCCTGTTGTGCACTACGGCCAACAGCGCGTCATGGTGGTCAGGGAAAAGGGGCATTGGTATGCCGTGGTCGGCATCCCGCTGATGGCCAGACCGGGTGAGCATCTGCTCCGGGTCAAGGAAGCCCTGCCGCCGCCCTACAGTGTCGCTTTCGGCGTGAAGGACAAAGAGTACGCCACCCAGCGCCTGACCATTAAAAACAAGCGCAAGGTCAACCCGTATGCAAACGATCTGAAACGCATTCGTAGCGAGAAAAAGATCATTCTCGGTGCGCTTAAAAAATGGACGCCGCAGGCGGCGGTAGAAACCGTCTTCATGAAGCCCGTCGAAGGCCCTTTCAGCAGCCCGTTCGGATTACGGCGTTTCTTTAACGACCAACCGCGCCGGCCCCATAGCGGCCTCGATATCGCCGCTGCCGAAGGCGTGCCCATCCATAACCCTGCCGCCGGCGTGGTGGTCGAGACAGGTGATTACTTTTTTAACGGCAACACGGTACTGATCGATCACGGACAGGGGCTGGTAACGATGTACTGTCACATGAGCCGTATCGACGTGAAGCCCGGACAGAAGGTGACGCGTGGTGAGAGCATTGGTGCCGTCGGCAAAACCGGCCGCGTGACCGGTGCGCACCTGCACTGGGGGGTCAGCCTGAACAATACTCGCGTCGACCCGCTGCTGTTCCTGGAAGATACCCGGCAGAGCGATCGCCGCTAATGGCTATTCCGCAAACTGGCTGAAGACCTTTTGTAACAACTCAGTGGAGCGCGCTACCGGGTCCTTGCGAATCTTTGCCTCTTCCATGGCCAGCTTGATAAACAGGCCATCGAGGGTCTTTGTCGTAACGTAATGATCGATATCCAGTGATTCCTTGTCCATCAACGAAGACAGGAAGCCGGTCTTGCTGACCATCTTCTTGTAGGCAGAGGTCACCCCGACCTCGTCCATTGTCTCACTGACAATGGGCTGAATCGCCTGTCGCAGATCCGCCGAGGCGTGTTGGCGCAGGTATTGTGTGGCGGCATCATCATCACCCTGCAGTATGCCCCTGGCGTCCTGCAGGCTCATTTTTTTGATGGTGTTAATAACAATTTGTGTTGTCTGCGGCACGGCACGTTCGGCCGCACGGTTCATGCTGGCGACAAACTCGTCGGCGTATTTTTCCTGCCCGAGCTGGCGCAACAAACTGTCGACCTTTTGCAGGCTCTCCGGCATCAGGATCTTCACTGCCTGATCATTCAGGTAACCACCCTCCCTGCCCAGCAGATTGATAGCACGTCTGGAGCCTACCTCCAGTGCCTCAAGTACGGCCCGTGTCATTTCCTCTTGCCCCAGGGCGCTGCTGCCGGTCGTCACCGTTTTATCAGCGTCGACCGGCCGGGTAAATTCACCGAGTAAGTCGCCGAGGAAGTCCGACCATGCGGCCTGCAGCGTGCCTGTTGTCATGCCTAGCGAGACGGCCAATATCATTACTTGTACAAATTTTACGCGCATGATCAAGCCTCCAGTAAGACCCTGAGTTCGGGTTCGTGAATCGGATACTGCAAGACCCCGTGCAGCGGAAACAGTTCGGCCAGCCTGGCGGTAAACTTTTTTTGCCTCGTCAGAAAAATTCATGGGTAGTTTTCGGGGCAGGTAGCGCTCCAAGCGCGTGATATAAGGCGATT
>NZ_JAVVES010000096.1:0-6672 GCF_032250955.1 Sulfuriflexus sp.
GATACCGTCTGTTATTCCTGCCATTCCGGCCTGGAGGGCGAGTTTCTGAAAAGCAGCATCCACAAGCCGGTGCAGAGCGGCCAATGCACTGCCTGTCACTTCGGTCACGGCGCCGACAACCCGCTGTTTCTCAAAGACACTGGTGAGAAGCTCTGCGCCACCTGCCACGAAAAGAACCTTTTCCAGGACGAGACCGCGACCATTCATATGCCCTATGAAGACGGCGACTGCATGACCTGTCACGATCCCCACGCCAGCGACAACACGGGCATGACCAAGACACCGCAGAAGCAGCTCTGCCTGGAGTGTCACGATGACTTCGGCGAGCGGATGCTGTCGGCAAGTGCCCGGCATATACCGGCCGAAGACGGACAGTGCAGCGCCTGTCACAACCCGCACCAGTCGAAGCTCGCTTCTCTGCTGCTGGCGCAAAGCCCCGACCTCTGCATGGCCTGCCACACTGACCTGCAGAGCAAGATGGCCGACGAAAACAGCCACTCACCGGCCGAAAGGGATTGCCAGCGTTGCCACCAGCCGCATTCGGGGAGCCTCGACATGTTGCTGACACTGCCACTGCAGGCGTTGTGCGCCGAATGTCATGAACCGCAGGCCAAGTCCTTCCAGGAGGCACATCTTTCGATCCCTGCCGAGGTCATGAACTGCATGAATTGTCATAATCCGCACGCATCGAAAGATCCAAAATATTTCAAGCCGACAATGCATGCTCCGTTCGCAGCCAGATCCTGTGATGCGTGCCACATTGTCGAGAAGCAGTAGAGGTGGCCGACATGAGATCTCGTAAACTAATCGTCGTAATGCTCCTGGTAGTTTTAACCTTATGTTTATTCTCCGCAGTCGTTCAGGCGGAAGGAAAATTCAAGCTCAAGCCAGGCGCTAAGGGGAAGCTTTGCCTGACGTGTCATGCCGCATTCAGCGCCAAGATGAACGCCAAGCATGTTCATACGCCACTGGCCCAGGGGGATTGTTCAGGTTGCCATAATCCGCACGCTTCCAATCATGGCATGCTGCTTGATGCCGATGCCGATTCGATCTGTTACAACTGCCATGACAATGTCGTTCCCGAAGGTGCCGTGAGCTCGCACCAGGTGGCCGCCGATGGCAACTGCGTATCCTGTCACGATCCGCACTCGTCCGATAATCCGGCTAACCTGGTGAAGGGTGGCAGCGACCTCTGTTTTGACTGTCATAAGGAGCTGGGAGAAAAGATCGCTTTAAACAAGTTCGGGCACTCACCGGTCAAGAAAAATTGTTTGACGTGCCATAACCCGCATGCTTCGGCAAACAACGACAACCTTCTGAAGGCGGAGGAGCCCGCTGTTTGCCTCAACTGTCACAAAACCAGCTCCAGCGGCTTCAAACTACGGCACATGAACTATCCGGTTGAACAGGCACGCTGCTCAACCTGCCATGATCCGCACGGTTCAAATTCCGGAGCAATTCTGGCGGACAACGTGCATGAACCGATCCGGAAACAGATGTGTAACCAGTGTCACAATGAACCTGGCTCTGCACAACCGTTTGCGGTGAAGAAGGCTGGTTTCGAACTCTGCCAGGGCTGTCACTACGACATGATCAACGAGGCCTTCGCCAAGAACCGATTGCACTGGCCGCTGGTCGACGAAACCGGTTGCATCAACTGCCACACCCCGCATGCGTCTTCCGAGCCGGGTCTGTTGCGGGGCAAGATGGCGGATGTCTGCGGAAGCTGTCATGCAGACACCCTGGCCCGTCAGGATCGCTCACAGACCAAACATCAGCCGATCAGTGACGGAGAATGCTCAACCTGCCATTCGCCACATGCATCGAATAACCTCTTTTTGCAGGAAAAAAAGTCGACTGTCGATACCTGTGCGCAATGCCACGATTGGCAGACCCACTCGACTCACCCGATTGGCCCCGATGTCATCGATCCACGCAATCGCAATGTTTCACTGGACTGCCTTAGTTGCCATCGGACCCACGGTACGGAGTATAAGCATTTCCTGTACTACCAGGATATCCAGTCCCTTTGCGTCCAGTGCCACACCAAGTATCGGAGATAAACCATGCGCTATTTATTCAAATATACGATCGTTGCATTCTTGTTGGGAATCATGTTCGCTGCGCCGGCAGCGGCGGCCAAGATAAGGCACCAGGGCACCGTCTTTGTCGACAATGTCGATCTGGCGCTCAATCATCCGGAAGGTGTGGCCTGCAGCGACAACTCGTTCGTCGTTGCAGATACCGGCAACAGCCAGGTAGTCCGTTATTCGATCTCTGTACAGGGATTCACCCCTGAGGCGACTTTCCCGTTGCCGGGCACCTCGCCGATCATTGCCCAGACAAACGCCGCCGGTGACATCTTCGTGCTGGACGGTAAGTCACGCACCATAATCAGAATGGATCGTGACGGGCAGGTAGCAGGAAAACTCGAACCGAAAGGGCTGCCCGACCCGAAGTCATTCGTGCCACGCAGTTTCAAGCTGGATAAGGACGGCAACATCAACCTGCTTGATATCTTTTCGCAACGGGTGCTGGTACTGAAGGTTGATGGAACCTACCTCCGGCACCTGCCTCTTCCTGAAGGACACGGCTTCTTTTCTGATCTTGCGATCAGTTCCCAGGGTATTACCTACCTGCTCGACAGCGTGGCAGGTGCGATCTATGCGGCAAATCCTGGAGCCGAGGCTTTCGAACTGCTAAGCAGCGGTCTCAAGGAACATATGAATTTTCCGACCAGTATAGCAATTGACAGCAGGGGAGAGCTCTACCTGTCCGACCAGTACGGCAGCGGTTTGGTTCTGGTCGGGCGGGACGGCAGTTTCCAGGGGCGCAAGTTCGGCATGGGCTGGGAAGACGGGCAATTCTACTATCCTGCACAGCTTTGTATCAACGACAGTGACACGCTGGTTATTGCGGACAGAGACAACAACCGGGTGCAGGTTTTCAACATTATGGATGAGTAAATCCTGGAGCTTACGGCATCAATTGGTTCAGTCGCTGCATTGAAAGTTTTATAATGGCCTCCCAATATAAAAAATGTCTCATTATCTGCCAGGCAGCCGGAGTTATTTCCCTGCTGCTTGGCAGCTTATTAATCGCCGCACTGAACCAGACAGAAAACAACGCCGTCAATGAAGAATGTATCCGTTGCCACATCACGATCTTCAACCAGGGAATAGCAAACAGCCAGCTGCATGCTCCCTTCTGGGAACGTCAATGCTTGGGTTGTCATATGGCGGAGGGGGCCTCCTGGTCAACTCAGGCAAGTCAGTCGTCAAAGGACACTGTCACCGGAATGGTTGTCGCCCAGGAAGAACTCTGGCGCAAGATACAAATTTACACGGGGGCAACCGGCCCTGTTTTTGAACAATTGGTCAAAATCCCTTTTCCTGACATAAGTACCTCTTACCGGTTTCGGATTGTCGTCAGCCCATTAACAGCAAATGTCGGGGGAGAGGTCCATCAGAGCCTCTGGCTGGGGTTGCAGCCGGAAGAATTGGGTGACTCCGGCCTTGCCGGACAAGTTGATGTGAGTAACGGTCTGGTTGCCCCGGTTAACGAAGTGATCAACACCGCCTCCCTGTATCGCAATGACAATACGGTCTTCATTGCCTGGGAAACACCCCAGCTTTTCTACGGCTGGGTTGAGCTCCAGGAACTGGAAGGGCTGAGCCTGACAGATCTGTCGGCAACAGAAACGGAGAGTCTCCAGTTGACGGTTGATTCCGGACAACATCCCCCCTTGAGAGACCCTGAGGACCTGGCGATCAACGCTTGCTACCAGTGCCACCCGGAATCAACCCTGGGCACCTCGCATCCGGTGCGCCTCTACAGCGGCTGGGATGTCCGTATTCCTGACGATCTGCCCACCGTGGACGGCATGCTCACCTGCGTCACCTGCCATGATCCCCATGGCTCCGAAGGCAAGATGCTGGTGCGCGAGACGATCAAGACCAAGCTCTGCGTCGCTTGCCATTTCAAGTTTAAAAACAGCTCACCAAGCACCATGTTTGATTGACGGGATATTGTGAAATGAAACCAGCTGGTACAGGTCAATCTGCAAAAACCGGGAGCGCTGCCATGAATGCCCAGAAACGCTATAAACGCAAGCTGCTGAATTTTTCCATCAAGCGGGATATGCAGTTCCGGATGATCGGCAAGATCTGTCTGCTGCTGTTCATCAGTCTGCTGCTGAGCAGTTTGATTTTTTATGTTTTCTCCGACCGGGAAGTCACCGCCTCTTACCGCACATTTCATATCAAGGCACGCAACTTCCTCGACTTCCTCCTGCCGGCTGTGCTCAGCTCCTTCCTGATCAGCCTGGCGCTCGGTGCGCTTGCCAGCCTGTTTTTCCCGAAAACGATTGTCGGCGGTGTCTACCGCATCGAGCAGGATCTGAAAAAAATGCGTGACCAGGGTGATTTAACCCTGCAGATCAAGTTGCGCGACGGCGACCAGGTCAGTTCTCTGGCAGCGGAGATCAACGCCATGCTGAGCGACTATCAAAGCAGGATCGACAGGCTCAACCAGTCCTTCTCGGTGCTCGAACAATATGTCGGCGACGAAATAGCCGGGCAGGGCAGGGGTGATGTGCAACTGGCGCAACAGGCCAGTGAACAAATGCGCGCCGAATTGCGCAAAATAAATTATTGAAACGGGTTATCTACTTTGCTCAAGTGAGTCTCTGATTGGCTACTGAAAAGCCGAAAAGCAAAAGGCATTGGCCGCTGATCAAATCTGATAACATCGGATAAACCATTGCAAAAACCCCAGATTATTTGATTCTGACTGAAAGACTTTAACCATAAGACTTTGGTCTTTGGCCATTGACCTATCAGCCCTGATCAGATTGTATCCGCGGCCAATTTAGCCGTTGCTGTTTTTTGCGTCTTGAGTGAGCGAAGCGAACGGACGTTAAGATTAATGGTTGTGATGTCAGAAGTTTCGAAACATCCAAAGAACCGAACCCTGATTCCGAGGTTACCTGCATGAATAGCAAAAATTCCCGTTTGATCCTCTACGTTGTTCTGCTGGTGCTGCTGCCGGCCGCTGCGATCGCGCACGGTATCTCCGAAGGTGACCAGCAGACCATGCTGGATGGCAACTACCTGCAATACGCCTGGCTTGGCGCCAACCACATGCTGACCGGTTACGACCATCTGCTTTTCATCTTTGGGGTCATTTTCTTTTTAACCAGTTTCCGGGGCATTCTGAAATACATTACCGCCTTTACCCTGGGGCACAGCATCACCCTCATCCTGGCCACCCTGCTGGGCATATCAGCCAATTATTATCTCATCGACGCGGTGATCGCCCTGAGTGTCTGCTACAAGGGCTTTGAAAACCTCGACGGCTTCAACAAGTATCTTGGCCGGCCTTCTCCGAACCTGCTGTTTGTCATCTTCGGTTTCGGTCTTATTCACGGTTTCGGGCTGTCCACGCGCTTGCAACAACTGCCCCTCGGTGACCAGGGCCTGGTGCTGCGCATCCTCTCTTTCAACGTTGGCGTAGAGGTCGGCCAGATTCTAGCTCTTGTCGTTATGGTCGCTGTTATTGCAGGCTGGCGCCGTGCCCGATCTTTTGATCGCTTCGCCATCCGGGCAAACCAGGGACTCATCGCCGCCGGCGTGCTGCTGCTCATGTTTCAACTGCACGGTTACGGTCACAGCATCAACCTGAATTTGTTTGGTTTCAATCAACCCGCCTTGGCGCAGTCGTCCTCACCGCAGGGAGAGGCATCGGAGGCCTTGCACAAAGCGCTGGCCTCTTATGATAAAGCTTTTGTAGAACGCAATATCCTGGCCCTTTGGGACCTGTTCAGCGACGATATCGTCTTGTACGAACAAGGCACGCAAGATGTCGGCAGGGATGATGCCCTTAATAAACACCTGGGCCCCGACCTCAAGGCATTCCAGCACATGGAGGCGGATTTCACCGATGTCCGGATTCTGGAAACGGGTAGTGCGGCAATCAGAACCCGTCAGTTTGCGATCAAAGGTAAATTACCGGACCGTTATTTCGGGGCGCGCGGGCTTGAGACACAGAACTGGATTCTCGAAGCTGGCAGCTGGAAACTTGCCCATATGCATTGGTCGTTTCCCGGATGATAACGGTCTTATTCTGCCCGGATTGAGGCCGATCCGCAATAATGGACACATCTTTGAGTCTTTTGGACAATCAGATTGATCTCTACTTTTTCCAGCCGGCCTCAACGGTTCAGCATTCTCGATGAGCAGACACTTTTGCTTGAAGTCCGCCAGCCTGTCGTAACCCAGGCTGGCGGGCGTCACTTTGTTATTTGTTGAACAGTTTACGCTTCAACGAAGGCATGGCCATCGAGACCACCAGGCTTGCGAGCAATATGGCGCTCGTCAGTGACGATACGACGATCGTCACAACGCCATTGGTGAGGCTGCTGAAAACAATCAGAAACCCGAACAGGTAGACGGTTATGGCGCCTGGCAGACTGCTGTGGAGGGTTTGTTTTTTATCTTCAGGTTCCGTTTTAAAGTTACATTTTTTACCGCAAACCCAGGATATTCTCGTCCCATACAAAAAGCTTACGGTTGCCGTCACAAAACAAGCGATGCCCATTAATGCGTCAAACATGTTCCACCTTTTTCCCTTAGTGAGAGCTATATATTCAGAGGTTGCTATATATACGCCTGC
>NZ_JAVVES010000097.1:0-6555 GCF_032250955.1 Sulfuriflexus sp.
ACAAGGTGTTATCGAATCTAAATCCCCTCACCCTAACCCTCTCCCGAAGGGAGAGGGAATTAACGGGACAGCAGTGTCTTCGAACAATAAAAATTCATCACCTGGTTGACGTATGACCCAGCTGCGCAAGCTCCTCCCCTACTGCCTGATGATGTTGCCGCGAAACTGGCCTACGAGAATGCCACAGGATTATTCTCTGCAGACAGGCCGGACATGGATTAGGTTCGGGGGAGTTGTCTTCGCGGCAGCACAGTTATTAAAACACCGTGCTAGCCTAGCGCGTCAATCACCTCATTGAAGCTCGGGCTCGGGCGCATCACCTGCGATACCCGCGTCACATCAGGGAGGTAATAGCCGCCCAGGTCAACCGGGCTGCCCTGCACACGATTCAGCTCCTCAACAATGCCGGCCTCGTTACCGGTCAACTGTTCGGCAACGGGCGTGAACAACGCCTTCAAGTCCGCATCGTCATCCTGCGCGGCGAGGGCCTGCGCCCAGTACATCGCCAGGTAAAAATGGCTGCCCCGCGTATCCAGTTCACCGGCGTTGCGGGATGGTGACTTGTCATTGTTCAGGAACTCGCTGTTGGCCTTGTCCAGCGCCGCAGCCAGCACGCGGATCTTGTTACTGCCGGTCTTATGCGCCATGTCTTCAAGGGAGGCACCGAGGGCCAGGAACTCGCCGAGCGAGTCCCAGCGCAAATGGTTTTCAGTCAGCAACTGTTCGACGTGTTTCGGCGCAGAGCCGCCGGCGCCGGTTTCAAACAGGCCGCCACCGGCCAGCAGGGGCACAATCGACAGCATCTTGGCACTGGTGCCCAGTTCCAGGATAGGGAACAGGTCCGTCAGGTAGTCACGCAGCACGTTACCGGTCACCGAGATGGTGTCCTCACCCCTTTTAACGCGGTCGAGGGTAAATAGCGTGGCCTCAAACGGCGGCATGATCTGAATGTCCAGGCCGCTCGTGTCATGCTCCTGCAGGTAGGTGGTGACCTTTTCAATCAGCCTGGCATCGTGGGCACGCGCCTTGTCCAGCCAGAAAATCGCCGGCTGGCCAGTCAGACGCGCACGGCTCACCGCGAGCCTTACCCAGTCCTGCACCGGGATGTCGCGGGTCTGGCACATGCGCCAGATGTCGCCGCGCTCGACACTGTGTTCCAGTACCACCTTCCCGGTCGCATCGGTGACACGCACACTGCCCGCGGCCGGGATCTCGAAGGTCTTGTCATGTGAGCCGTACTCTTCGGCCTTTTGTGCCATCAGACCGACGTTACTCACACTGCCCATGGTTGCCGGGTCGAACGCACCGTGCTGTTTGCAATAATCTATTGTCGCCTGGTAAATGCCGGCGTAATTCCTGTCCGGAATCATTGCCTTGGTATCATGTAAGCGGCCATCCCTGCCCCACATCTTGCCCGAGTTACGGATCGCCGCCGGCATGGAGGCATCGATGATCACATCACTGGGGACGTGCAGGTTGGTGATGCCCTTTTCCGAATTCACCATTGCCAGTTCCGGGCCTGCGGCATAGGCCGCCTCGATGTCGGCCTCTATCTCGCGGCGCTCGGCATCCGGCAAGCCGGCAATCCGGGCAAGCACATCGGCAAAGCCGTTGCGCGGGTCCACGCCGAGCCGGGCAAAGGTCGCGGCATGTTTGGTAAACACATCCCTGAAATATACCGTGACCGCGTGACCAAAGATAATGGGGTCGGAGACCTTCATCATGGTGGCCTTCAGGTGCAAGGACAGCAGCACGTCATCTTTCCTGGCGGCGGCCATCGCTGCCTCGAAAAAATCGCGCAGCGCCTGCACGTGCATGACCGAGGCATCGATTACCTCTTTGGCGAGTACGGGGGTGCTGTCTTTCAGCACCGTCACCCGGCCATCCTTGCCGACCAGCTCGATCTTTACCTCGCCCGCGCCTTCCATCACGGCTGACTGTTCGCTACCGTAAAAATCACCCGCCGACATGGCGGCGACGTGCGTTCGGGAATCGGCTGACCAGGGCCCCATGCTGTGCGGGTGCTTGCGTGCGTATTCCTTTACCGGGCCGGCGACACGGCGATCCGAATTGCCTTCACGCAACACCGGGTTGACCGCGCTGCCCAGCACCCTGGCATAACGCGCCTTGATGGCTTTTTCTTCATCTGTCTGCGGGTCTTCCGGGAAATCCGGGATGTCATAGCCGTCTGCCTGCAACTCCTTGATCGCCGCGGTTAACTGCGGCACCGACGCGCTGATATTAGGCAGCTTGATGATGTTGGCCGTCGGCGTTTTTGCCAACGCGCCGAGTTCGGCCAGCGCATCAGCCCGCTTTTGCGCGGTCGTCAGCTTGTCCGGGAAGTTGGCGATAATCCGCCCGGCCAGGGAGATATCCCGGGTTTCAATGGCAATACCAGCTGCAGCGGTGAAGGCCTGGAGAATGGGCAAAAAGGAATACGTGGCCAAAGCCGGGGCTTCATCCGTCATCGTATAGAAAATCGTGCTGCTGGCATTGGTGTCTGGCATTATGAATATCCCGGAATCAGTCGGTTAGGGGCAATATAATCCGACCATTATAGGGAAAATATCGGCTGGCTTCACGCCATGGCGGTTACTTCGGCGGATCGAGATTCAGGCTGTCGGTGTTGTTGATCCGGAACCAGCCGGTGAGGCTGTAACGCGAGCGTTTTGCGGGCAGGACCTCATGCGGGAACTCTTCACTTAAAAACAGCGCCATGCTGCCAAACGCGGGCGAGACGGTTTCCAGCACGGTTTGCCCCTCTCCCGCATACATGACCAGCTCGCCACCATCACCTGCCTGCCAGCTCGGGTTCAGATACAGGATGGTGCTCAAGCGGCGGTTAGAAAGGCCCTTGAAGGCATCCACATGCCGCTTGTAGAACGCGCCTTTCGAGTAATGCGCGTAATGACATTCGTAATCAAACAGGCCCAGGAACAATTCCCGGTTGAGGCGCTGGCGCAACTGTTCGGCCCAGTCGAGATAAAACACCACCGGCGCATGGCTTCTGTCCAGCCAGCGGATGCGGTCACGGCGCACAAAGTCGTTTACGTGCCGTTCCTGTTCACGGCCAATCCCCGCGGCATGGAACTGCCGATCATCGGTCGCCTTGATATCAATAAACAGGCGCTGTAATTGCTCAATGGCAAAGACATTATTCAGGATAATGTAACCGTCGTTGCGCAGGGCCTCGATA
This sequence comes from Sulfuriflexus sp., assembly GCF_032250955.1. Classification (NCBI taxonomy): domain Bacteria; kingdom Pseudomonadati; phylum Pseudomonadota; class Gammaproteobacteria; order Chromatiales; family Granulosicoccaceae; genus Sulfuriflexus; species Sulfuriflexus sp. The sequence continues at coordinate 3,197 of NZ_JAVVES010000097.1, forward strand.
ATGCGGGCAAAGACATCACCACCAGACGGTCCCCGGGTTAAAAGTGATGTATTCAATGACGTGTGCTCGTGAAGGAAAAAGTCAGGCGTTTATAGCCTAAATAACGACCGGCGCATATCACTATTTTTGCCTGTTTTGCAGGCGCGAGGACAGAACCCGGGCTGACCGGCCACAGGCCTTATTTAAACCAGTCATTTACCTCATCATCTTCCAGTGCGGAGATGTCCTCTTCATCCAGCTCGATAATACCGGTTTCCATCCCGGGGGCATCCGTGCTGGTTAATTGCGGACCATGCCCTGTCTCATCGGGCAGCATGGATGCCTCTCTAAAGGCATCAACGAAGGCCTGAAAATTGTCTTCCGTCAGGCAAATGATAATCTTGCCCGGTGGCTCGTCTATGCGGGCATCCCAGAACGAGGTAATGGCCTGAAAGAAGCCCTTTGCCACTACTGCCACCGGCACCTTGAATATACCGCTGCTGATAGCGGGAAATGCTATCGAATGCCAGTCGTGCATGCTGCATAGCTTCAAACAGCTGGCAACCGCCTGTCTGATCTTTTCCTCCTCATGACCCTCGCCCATCCGTGGCCCGACGGCATGCAGGACCGCCTGGTAGGGCAGGTTGCCGGCGGATGTCAGCGCCACCATCCCGCTTTCCAGCCGGCCATGTTCTTCTATAAACCGCGTGCTCTCCTGCTGGATGACCTCGCCACCCTTGTCAATGCACTGGCCTGCTACCCCGCCGCTGTGTAACAAATCGCCGTTTGCAGGGTTCACAATGACATCGACCTGTGCCGAGAACAGATCGGCCACCTCGAGTAACAACTCGCGATCACCGTAGAGAAACTGCATCGTGTTTTTTGTCATCAACCTATTATAGACGTTACACCATAGAAAACAGGGTAATTTGCGCCGTTATCATCATCCCTTCATACAATCATCATCAAACTGAAACCCGGCGTTGAGATAAAACAGCCTGGATAACCACTTGAGGCAAGCAATGGGATGGGTATCAATGCCCCTGTGCGGGGTGAGAGCAGTGTTTATCCAGGAAAAGCCTCCTGAAAATAGCCCGTTTGCAAAACCAATCGTCACCACAAAAATATATCGTTTCCCCTGCCAGCCACTCTCGCCTATATAGCCTTACCGGAAAGCTGTTTTTCACAACCTGACAACGAGACAGACAACATGCGTGATAATAGCGATTTTTTCAAACAGGGGCTTTTGTTTTTTATCATCCTCGTGTCGCTGGCCTACCTCGCCAGCATCGACTACACACTCTAGGCACAGCCCTGCAAGATAAAAGTCTGCGTCACAACGAGATGGCCTCGATGTTCAGCCCGTAAGCCCCGTCATGCAGCGACTTTTTAATCGTCACCGGCACGCCGCCGTTGCTGTAATTCGCCAGGCTGACGAGGGCATAATCACCATAGGGCTTCTTCTGCGGGTCGAGCAGCAGCACCACATCGGGGCGCAGGTGCAGACTCGGGTTCTGGGCAATGACGATGCCGACTTCACCTGTGCTGATTTCAATCAGCGAGCCGGTCGGATAGGCGCCCAGCGTCTGAATAAAGCACTCGACCAGGCCTTCATCAAATAGGCGGTTCTTCTGTTCATACAGCATCTGTTCCGCCACCGAGGCAGAGAGCGGCCGGGAAAAGGGCCTCGGCGTGGTAATGGCAACATACTGGTCAACGATACCGGCTATCTGCCCGAACAGGGGGATCTGGCTGCCCCGCAGCCCCGCCGGGTAGCCACTGCCGTTATAACGCTCATGATGCGTACGCACGATCTCGAGCACAGCCGGGTGACAGTTCGGGTCTGCCTCGAGGGTCTTTATGCCGTGCTCAACATGCGTCTTCATCAATGCCCACTCGTCATGCCCGAGCCGGGTCGTTTTATGCAGCAGCTCGCTCGGCAGCGACAGCTTGCCGATGTCCATGAGCATGCAGCCCATGGCCAGAACCTGCAGGTCGTCTTCCGGTAATCCCAGTTGCCGCCCCAGCGCGGTTCCCCAGACCGCGGCAGAGAGCGAGTCCTTGTAGAGGAACGAGTCAAACCTGCGGATGCGGGTCAGCCAGAGATAGGCATCCGGGTTCCTGACCACACTCTCCACCATGTAACGAACCGGCTCCTCGATGGCCTTCAGGTCGAGGGTCTTTGTCTCTTTCAGTAACAGCTCGACTTCGGACACAATCCTGGCGACGTCTTCATGTGACGCCTGCACGCGTGTCACCTCATCGGGGGCGGAAACCCTGATGCCGTAATCGGTCGTATTGATCCGTCCCGTGGTGGTAATGTTGTTGGCGTGATCGCTGGCCAGGCGGGTGAGAACAATGTTTTCATCCGGCACCATGATGTAGACGTGCCGGGTGAGCCGGATAAGTTCATCGATGTCGTGCTGCGACAGCACCTCAAAGCCCTGGAACAGGAAAGGCGTTTCGCTCCAGGGCCTGTCCAGGCTGGAGACATACATGCCCCGCTCGACCTCCTCGGATGGAATTTTCTCAACTGGCATATCGCTACTATATAGAGACGACCTGCTTCGGCAAAGCGGCCGGCTTCCTTATTAATCAGGCATAAACTTGAGATGCCCAGAGGATAGTATACCTGCTTCCGCAATGCTGATCGCGGGCTGGGCCCCGTGACAAGGGAAAATCCACCCGCAGTATATGAACATACCGCAGCCACGAAGTTCTCCTGGTATCACAGCGATTTTTTATTCTGGAGCGTTCGGGTTGCCAGGGCTTTAATGCTTAATCACATGGCCCCAGCCAGCGGCCGCTCATGTGCTGGCTCATATTTATGCCCACCTGCCTGATTTTGATCACGCCAGTCATGCTGTCGCCGTTATAGGTCATCGTACCGTCCAGCACTGAAGGGCCTTTCGGCGTCTGGCACTCCATTTGCCAGATGACGGTATTGCCGTTCATCTGGCTATTGACCATCTTGCACTCCTTGCCAGGTTCTTCCTGCTGCGGCACCATATTCTCTTTCGTCAGGCAATGCGTATAAGTCCGGGGGGGTATTTGTGCAGGCATTCCGGGTATTTCCATCTTTGTGGTTATCTCCCACTTACCGACTTTCATATCCACTGCCGCCCATATATCGTCTGACAACAGCACCGAGAACAACACCACCGCTAACCATCCTGCCTGCTTATGCATTGTTCTCTCCTCCCGGGTCTGAGTGACTGCAACGTTCATTAGATGGTAACCCGGGCTGGCTCAGCCTGACTCTACTTGCTACTACGTACTTCCCTGTCACAATGCTATTTTTTTCGGCTCTTCCCCAGATGTGGTGGGTAAGATTTACCGTATAACACCATCAGGATAAAGATCCAGTCCGCCAAGGTGAA
>NZ_JAVVES010000098.1:0-6405 GCF_032250955.1 Sulfuriflexus sp.
GCCGCACTTTACCGGCAGACTGCGCCAGCCCGCGAGATCGAGTCGATGAGTCATACCGGCATCCTCGCCCTCGACGCCGAGAATTTCCGCAGCTACCGCGCCAAACTGCGCAAGACCCTGGAACGCGCCTTTGGTCCGGCAGTTGCCGAGCAGCTGGAGATTACCGCTACCGGCAAGCGTCCGGGGACACGCTATGGACTTGGAATTTCGCGGGAACGGATTCGAGTGGTGAGTTAGCTCGCAACGTTGCGATTGTGGTCAAAGTTCGCACATACGTTTTAGGGTCATGTGAAATCCCTGACAGGAGGTGGATGGATGGAAAGAAGCGAACTCGATAAGCTGGTGCTGGCCGCGTTGTTGCACGATGTGGGGAAGTTTGCGCAACGGGCCCGAGCCGGCAAAAACCAAGACATGGAAGGGGAGTACTGCCCCACTGCCCATGGACATTCAACCCATACGCATGTTTTGTATAGTGACTTTTTCATCGAAAAGACTCTGCCGTTACCCCAGGAACTGGCTGACAGCAAAAACCGTTCGCAGCTGGCGCGGCTCGCTTCAGCCCATCATAAACCTGACGCCAGCGACTTGCTGGAACAGTCCCTTAGTATTGCTGACCGGCTTTCTGCAGGTACAGACCGTAAATCCGGGGAAGAAGGTGAGGGGGATTTTCGCAGTGCACGGTTGCTGTCGATATTCGAGCAGCTCAGTTTTACCGGCCCCCGGCCGCTGGATAGTTTGCAGCAGGGGCACTGTTATCGACTGGCACCACTGACGGAAGACCCATTTCCGGTTCTGCCGGAGGTTGCCAGAGAGTCTGATTACTCAGCCTTGTTCGCAGACTTCTGCGCGCATTTGAAAGACCTTCCATTGGAGATGGGCGTCGCCCACTACACGGCGGCTCTGACATCATTGCTGGAGGAATACACATGGTGTATTCCATCCTCCACCTACAAATCGCTGGCTGACATCTCCCTCTACGATCACGCCGTGACCACTGCCGCCATCGCCCAGGCCCTCGCCTTTTATCATACCGAGCTGGGAGGACTCCCCGGCCAGAATGCAGAGACAACGCCAAAGTTCCTGCTGTTGGGTGGTGACCTGTCAGGCATTCAGAAATATATCTTCGACCTGGATAAATCACATGGCAGTGGCGTAGCCAAGCTTTTCCGAGCCAGATCATTCTTTTTACAGATGTTAACGCGTTCAGTCGTTCTCGACCTGTTGCAGAAGCTGGGACTTTCCTCTATGGCTCGCATTATTGATGCTGGGGGTCGCTTTATCTTGTTGCTGCCGGCTACCGACAGGGTTCGAAAATTTATGCCGGCTTTTGAACTTGAGGTACAGCGCTGGTTTTTCAACCGCTTTCGCGGTGAACTTTGCTTGAATCTGTGTTGGAACGTAGAGTTGACTGAAGCAGATTGCCGCATGGAGAGGTTTCAACAGCGTCTGGATGATTTCAACGATGCTCTCGAAGAACGCAAGCTACACAAGTTCGATCGTCTGATGGCAGAGGGTCTCGCGCCTGTTATCGAACTCGATTATGCCGCCTATGCCGACGGCGACTGTCCAATCTGCCACAAACGCCCGGTCGATCGAATCGCATCGGAACACCATCGCGGCAACTATGGGGTGGAAGTCGATCTTTGCCATGATTGCGCTGAGCAGATTGAGATGATCGGCAGCCGACTACCGCGCTGCGAATATCTGATTTTCCGACGGGGAGGTGAAAAAGGAGTTGCACTCTTTGCCGACCTGCAATTGCATCTTGTACAGAAGATCGACCCAAAACGCCACAAGGAAGCCTGTGAGATTGTGGCGCTGCACAAACGCGGGGTCTATGCCTACCAGCCTATCGCGACCCATCTGCCGACAATCAGTGAGACCGACCTGTCGATATGGCGAGGATGGAACGACCTGCAGCCCGGGTCTGTCGGCGGCTGGCAATTTCGGGATGAACCGGTGGTAGTGGGGGAACCCAAGACCTTCAGCTTGATGGCCCGCTCAGCGCGCGAAATGGATCCGGACGGCTCTCCGGTAGGGCGCAGTTTTCTCGGGGCGTTCAAGGCTGATGTCGACAATCTCGGGCTGATCTTCAGCATCGGCCTGCAGGACAGGCTCTCCATCAGCCGCTTTGCCAGCCTCTCAAGAATGTTGAATCACTTTTTCAGCGATGATCTGGTGCGCTGGATCAAACAGGAGCATCCGGATCTTTACGTGGTTTTCGCCGGTGGCGACGACCTTTTCCTGATCGGCCCTTGGCGGCAGACAGTACGTTTCGCCGAAGAACTGCACAAACGTTTTGCCCGGTTTGTTGCCAACCGGCCGATCATGACCCTGTCGGCTGGGGTTGCTGTGATCAAGCCGTCACTACCTGTGCGTGCCATTGCCGAACAGGCTGAGGAGTTGCTGGAACGAGCCAAGCACTTGCCGCAGAAAAACGGAGTAAGCCTATTTGACACCTGCGTCCCCTGGGATGAGTTTGCGGGGCTGATCGCCAAGGGGGATTGGCTTCACGCTCTGGTGCGTGACCGCAAGGTGCCGCGGGGTTTGCTCGGCCGGCTGCTCTATTACGGTAATGAACGCCGCGCCTTCCTGGCCGGGGAGATCAAACGGGGAATTTATCTCTCCCACATGAATTACGATTTCGCCCGCAACATCACTGAGAAGATTGTACGCGATCCGCAGGAACGCAGTGACATACTGGCCCTGCAGAAAGACGAGCGGCTGCTCGAAAAAATCCGACTGCCTGTAACCTGGGCTCTATATCGTCAACGCAGGGATTCATGAAACGGAGGAGGAAATGATTTATTTCGACGACACGGGAAAACACATAAGACCTGAATTGCTGAATGAAGAGGCACTGAAAGCTGCCGAGCAGTTTGTGGAACTCAACGCCAATGGCAGACCAACAAATGAGGCCATAAAAAGTTCCCAGCTGCGGCGTTTTTTCAATGAATTCAAGAGCCTGGAAAGGCAATTCGAACAACAGCAGGGTGACGTTGATGATGCCTTCAAAAGCATCAAGCCGCTGATCAAGATGGCAAACGCCAAGGTCGTCTATGCGCAGGCACGCAAGGTGGTTCCCCAGGCCTTTGTCACCTGGCTGCAAAAGCATGTGCAGGCCATCGAAACTGCGCGCGATTTCAAGGCCTTTCTGCTGCATTTCGAGGCGGTGGTCGGCTTTTGCTATGGACGCAATCTCAAAGACTGATAAGGAGCAATAATTATGCAGCTTGAAACCATCAAACGCTTGACCGGCACCATCACCGTCATTACCGGCCTGCACATCGGCGCCGGCAAGGACAATCTGGAAATCGGCGGTCTCGACCAACCGATCATCAAAAACCCGTTGACCCACGAACCGTACATCCCCGGATCGTCAATTAAAGGAAAGATGCGTTCTCTGCTGGAAATTTCCCGATTTTCCAGCATGCGCCCCCAGACCCGCAAGTTTATAGCAACCGGCAAGCCCTGCGCCTGTGCCGAGGCGGGATGCCCGGCCTGTACCATCTTTGGCACATCTGCAGCTGACAAAGGCAACGATCTCGGCCCGACCCGCCTGATTATGCGTGATGCGGTCCTTACCGAAGAGTGTCGGCAGAAGTTCCAAAACAATGAACTGCCCATGGAGGTAAAGTACGAGAACATCATTCATCGGGTCAAAGGTGTGGCCGAGCATCCACGGCCGCTGGAGCGGGTTCCTGCCGGCGTTCAGTTCCGTTTCGACATGTCTTTCAAGGTCTTTCAAGGGGACGATCCGGATCTGATCGAAGATGTCTACCGGGGGCTGCGCTTGATTGAACTTGACGCTCTGGGTGGTTGTTCCTCACGGGGAAGCGGCCAGGTGAGGTTCGACAATCTGGCTTGGTCCGATGATGGGCAGCATCCCGGTGATCGCCAGCTTATCGATCTGTCCAGCTATCCCTTATAGGAGAAGCCATGGCGCTCTATCGCTACCACCTCACCCCTCTTTCGGCATTTGCCACGCCACTGCGCAGCGACACCCTCTACGGGCAACTGCTATGGGCAGCAGCCATGCTGCACGGCGAAAGTCGAGTGACTGAAATGATTGATGCCTTTGCCGGCGAGGAACCGCCCTTTGTCCTCTCCAGCGCTTTGCCCGCGGGCCAGTTCCCGTTGCCGCCGCTGCCGGGCATCTCGCGCCGGCGTTTTAAAGAACAGTTTGCCAATCAGGGGAACCTCTTCGCAAGCCTCGGCCAATACAAGCTGTTTCGCAAGCAGATATTCTGGACCTGCGACCAGTGGCGCCAGCGGCAGGGATGTCTCGACCAGGAGTCGCTCTTTATCGAATGGCTGGCAGCGCAAAGCGATAAGAGGAGGACGACAGCTTCGCCGGAACCTGTGAGCGAGGTGCAGCCTCATGTGACTATCGATCGGCAAACCGGTAGCGTCCTCAATCAAGGGGGGCTGTTTTTTACCCAGAGTAACTGGTACCCACCCGGCGTCGCTCTCGATCTGTATGTGGAGACCCAGCAGGTCGACCACTTTGAAGAACTGTTTCACCACCTGTCCGCCACCGGATTCGGAGCAGACAGCTCTACCGGGAAGGGACATTTCCGCTTTGAACGAGACTCGAACTTCGATGCTGGCCCTTTCGCCATGCAGGGGAGCCATCGCCTGTCATTGTCGGTCTGTGCCAACCCCGACATGCGCGAGTTTGCCGGCAACTGGACACCTTTCGTGAAACATGGGCGGGCCTGGAGCGGTTTCGGTGAGCGCAACCCTTTCAAAAAGCCGTTTTTCGCCTTTGCCGAGGGGAGCCTTTTTTCGACCATGCCTCGCAGCGGGTATTTGTTGCGTAATATTCACAGCGATCCGAAGCTGGTGCAAATCGGCTGGCCGCTGACCATCCCCGTTACCCTGGAGGGGCATCATGCAGACTGAATTCTTCCGGCTCGACATCCTTTCACCGGTGCATATCGGCACTGGCGACGAACTCGATCCCATGAGCTACCTGATGCAGGACGGTGCCGGCTCGCCATTCTGCCATATCATCGACACCCATGCCTGGGCCGCTGAATACCCCGATCCGGACGAACTCTGCACCCGGTTTTCCGGCAGTAATGTCCCGCAGATGCGTAAATTTCTCGCCGACAACCTCGATCCTGAGATTTACGGCACGCGCCGGATCACGATAACCGATGAGTCAATTTTCAAAGAATATTTGAAAAAGCGAGACGATCAGCGCACCAGCAATCAGCTGCGGCTTAGTCCGCAGATGAGTAGCAACGGCCGCGCTCCGATTTTACCTGGGTCATCATTGAAAGGAGCGCTGCGTACCGCAATCATCGATTGGCTTGACCGGGAGCAGCAGCTTGGCCTCAAAAAAAATCCTGCCGAATATAATCGAAAGCTGGAGCAGGCCCTCGGCAAAATTACCGATAATGCTTTTAAACAACTTAAAATTGGCGATGTTGAAGGATGGTCCGATTCCACGGTGTTGGTCGAGGCTCTGGAAATAAGGCGCAAGGAAGGCCAGACCGCCACCCCAAAAAGCAAGTGCGAAGCCCTTCCCAGCCGGATGCTCGGGCTCGCCGAATGCACAGCACTCTACGGCAAGTTTTTGCTTGGCGACTGGTTAAACAATAACCAAAAATTGACCTTGCCGGGGGGCAAAAGCTGGTCATGGCAGGAATTGTGCGCACTTACCAATGCTTATCTGCTGGTGCGTCTTGATAGCGAAATCAGCAAGTTTTACCAGCAGCCGCAGTTTGCCAAGGCACGGCCACTGGTAGAAACGCTACGTCATGAGCTGGCCACTGCCTCGCCGGGAACGATGTATCTGCGGGTCGGTCACTATTCGCAGGTAGAATTTGTCACGGTCAGCGACAACCAGCCATTGACGCGTAAAGGGAAGCAGGGTTCCCCTCTTCCTCACGGCACCACGCGGACTCTCGCCAATGGCCACTTTCCCTTTGGGTGGGTGCGTCTCACTCCTTGTGGTGAAGAGGAATACCGACAAGGAACGTTTCTTCGTGAGACGGCCAACCACTATGTGGCAGAAACCCGTTTTGAACGCCGCAAAGAGATTGGCCGAGAAAAGGCCGCAAGGATCGCTGAACAGCAGGAAAAGGTACGTCAAGCCCAGCAAGCCGCCGAAGCCGAAGCTCTACGTCAAGCCGAGCTTGAGGCTATGTCGCCGGTCGATCGGCAACTCCATCAGTTGCAACAGGGCGATCTGCTTGAGCATCAGGTCATCGAGCTGTACAACGGTCTGGATGCCATGGACGAATCAGATCGCCTGAAAACCGCCAGAGCCATCCAGGGGCTGTGGGAGAAGATCGGCAAGTGGAACAAGAAGGAGTGTTCCAAAAAGCAATGGGAGAAAGTGGTGAAGTTGAAGGGTTATCTTGGTGAGACGTAACTATTCACCACATAAGCGAG
>NZ_JAVVES010000099.1:0-5893 GCF_032250955.1 Sulfuriflexus sp.
TTTCACCTTGGCGGACTGGATCTTTATCCTGATGGTGTTATACGGTAAATCTTACCCACCACATCTGGGGAAGAGCCCTAATACATACTTGTGCTATTTTTCGGTCATTCCAGACATGAAAAACAGGGTTGCCAGTGGCAGGGCCGAGTGACCAGGCTTGATTTCACATTCGTTTACAGTCATTGCTTCATCTCGTGATAGTCGCTAAGGTCTGCGCAATTGTTCAAGGTTAGTAACCGTCATGCTTTCGATATTCCCCATACTTAAATTGATTGAATTCCTGGCGATTTGTCGCGGTTCCTTGACGAGTTTGCAGGTGAGCCCCGGTTACCACTGTAACCAGCAATGCCTGTACTGTCACGTCAATGCCGCAGCCGCGCCCCGTGAAGAGAGGTGGCTGGCAGGACATTGCTATGGTTGCACTGCCGGGCAGGGTAGTAGTTGTGGCGGGGCACTTTCTGAATAATGGCTATGCGCTGTTCGATCATCATCCCGGTATTGAACGAGGCGGCCACGATTGCAGACTGCCTGGAGGAACTACAGGCATTTCGCCAGGCCGGTCATGAACTGATTATTGTCGATGGCGGCAGTGTGGATAACACGCCGAAACTCGCCCGTTCCAGGGTCGACCGGGTTGTTACCGCGGCGGCCGGCCGTGCACGGCAAATGAATGCCGGCGCACAGGCTGCCGGGGGAGAGGTGCTGGTGTTTTTGCATGCCGATACCTTCTTGCCGGCCACGGCCATGCGCGATATTGCCCAGGCCCTTGATGCGACGCACAAGGTCTGGGGATGTTTCGCCGTTCGCCTGTCAGGCAGGCAGCCTGTATTCCGTCTTATTGAACGGATGATGAATACGCGTTCCTGTCTTACGGGCATCGTCACCGGCGACCAGGCCATGTTTATGCGGCGTGAAGTGTTTGACGCGGTCGGTGGTTTTGATGACATACTGCTTATGGAGGATATCGCCATGAGCAAAAAGTTGAGGGTATGTAGCCGGCCCGCCTGTCTGCGCACAAGGGTTATCACCTCGAGCCGACGCTGGGAACAGCATGGTATTCTCCGCACGGTGTTACTGATGTGGTCCCTGCGCCTGCGTTACTGGCTGGGCGTGTCGCCACACGTTCTGGTTCAATCCTATTATCGAGAACCATCATGAGGTCAGGCGAGCATGGTGAATCGGCCTGTCTGTGTGTTTTTACCCGGGCACCGGTCGCTGGCAAGGTAAAAACCCGCCTGTTGTCATGCATGGATGCCGAGTCTGCCTGCCGTCTGCATCAACAGCTCATCGACAGCTGTCTGACTCGTACGATCAGGAACGATGCATGGGCGTCCCGCTTATGGGGCACGGACCGAACCGACAAGTTTCTCATGAGGATGAGTGAGAAGTACGCCATCCCCTTGTGCGCACAGCAGGGGCATGATCTCGGCACCCGTATGGCGCATGCCGTGAAAACAACACTGCAAGATTATCAACATGTCGTGTTAATCGGCACGGACTGCCCGGAACTGGATGTCGCCTATATAGAGGCCGCGCTGCAGGAGCTGCAGGCCGGTGCCGAATGCGTACTCGGCCCGGCGGAAGACGGCGGTTACGTGATGCTGGCCTTGTCAAAGTATGATGAAAGCCTGTTCTATGATGTAGCGTGGGGAACTAACCAGGTACTTGCAATCACGCGAGAAAGAATCAGAACATTAGGTTGGCAATGCGAGGAAATGCCCGTGCTATGGGACGTAGACAGGCCTGAAGACCTTGAGAGGCTAAAAATGATGGATGATTTATGATTGCGGATTGATGAATGTTCTTCAGGCTCTTATGGCAATAGTTAGGGCAAAGTAACCTTAAAGCATGTCACCCTACGCTATCTGTAAATCGTGAATAGATCGATGGGGCTTTATTCATCAATCATCATTCCGAAATCATCGTTCATTCAATCGGCGTATCGCCAGCATTGCCCCAGTCCGACCAGGACCCCGGGTAACCGCGCAGTTTTGTATAGCCGAGCGACTTGAGGGCGATAAAGCTCAGTGCCGAGCGGTGATGCGTCTGGCAGTAACAGATGATCTCTTTATCGCTATCCAGCCTTTTCCCGGACAGTACCTGGCGCAGTTTGTCTTCGCCATGCAGGCGACCATGGCGTGTGTGGTCCATTAGTTCGATCCAGTCATAATGGATTGCGCCAGGGATGTGTCCACCACGGGCGGCAAAGGCCCTGGCGCCGGTATACTCAGGGGTGCTGCGCGCATCCAGCAGGCGGGTGCCGGCATCATCCAGGTGTTGCTGAATATAGGCGCGTTCGGCAATCACGGTCTCGTTGCGCTCGCTGACCGAAAAGTTGCCCGGCGCAGGGCTGCGCTCTTCCCGGCTGACGGGATAACCTTCATCGACCCAGGCCATGAGTCCACCATTGAGCAGTGAGTAACGCGTATAGCCAAATGCCTCAAGTGTCCAGAGCAGGCGTGCGGCCTTGCCGCCGCCTTCGTCATCACAGGCGATAATGTGTGTGTCTTTACTGACGCCGATAGCGGCCAGTGTTCTGGAAAAGATCCCGGCGTCCGGCAACAGGCCCATGCACGGTTTTTCGGTGCGGACGATACTGCCGTAATTGAGGTGTGCCGCGCCCGCGATATGTGCCTGTTTCCATACCTCCGGCTTGCTCAGATCAATGACGAGGATATCCGGGTTATCGAGTTGCCCGAGAAGTTCATCGCATTCGATAATAAGTGGCAGATTTGTGCTGGTCATAGTGTTATCCATTCAATAATTGCAGCCAATGGACAACGGGCACCGTACTGGCGCTGCGCATATGTAACAGGCAGCCGATGTTTGCCGTGGCGATAAGTTCCGGTTTGTCCGTAAGCAATGTATCAAGTTTGTCGTGGAGCAGGCGCTGCGACAGTTTTGGCTGCAGGATAGAGTAGGTGCCTGCGGAGCCGCAACATAAATGCGGGTCGATGGTATGCGTTAATGCATAACCACGTTGTTGAAGTAATGTTTCGACGGCACCGTTTATGCGATGACCATGTTGCAGGGTGCAAGGGGCATGGAAGGCGACCCGGCGTCCCTGCACAGCAGGCAGGGCAGCGAGGTCTTGCTGCTGCAGGTATTCGCTGATATCCAGACACAGTTCGCTGACGCGTTGTGCCTTGTCGGCGTAACCGATATCGTCCGCAAGTAGCTTGCCGTAATCTTTTATCATCAGGCCGCAGGCGCTTGCCGTGTGCACAATCGCTTCAGCGCCGGCCTCGATGTCGGGCCACCAGCTGTCGATGTTACGCTTTATAAAGCGCAGTGCTTCATCTTCCGCGCCCAGGTGAGAGCTGACGGCACCGCAACAGGTATCATTTTCAGGGGTGATGCAATTAATGCCGAGTTTATCCAGCAAGCGCTGTGCATCCTGATTGATATCCGCAGCAAAGGCGTCCTGTGCGCAACCCGCCGGCAGTATGACCTTGCGGGCATGTTGCCGGGTAAGCGGGACAGGCGCGTGGGGCTTGTCCGGTAACTGGCGTCGATATTTTGCCGGTAACAGCGGGCGTACAAACAGGGCCATTCTGACCAGGAGCTGCATGCGCCTGCGATAAGGCAAGATCAGTCGCAACAGCTTGCGCAGGGCTCGCGCCGGAAGCGGGCGTGGTGCCTGCTGGTCGTTAACCCGGCGGCCGATCTCGAGCAGACTGTGGTATTCCACGCCGGAGGGGCAGGTTGTCTCACAATTGCGGCAAGTCAGGCAGCGGTCGAGATGCCCCCGCGTTTGCTGACTGCTGCTGCCGGTTTCGAGTAACTGTTTAATCAGGTAAATCCTGCCGCGCGGACCTTCCAGCTCATCACCGAGTATCTGGTAGGTTGGGCAGGTGGCGTTACAAAAGCCACAATGCACGCAGTTACGCAGAATGCGATCAGCTTCCTGGCCATCGGCAGTGTCGATAATGTTTTTATGCAGGGTCGTTTGCATGTCACCACTCCGCCAGCATACGTTGTGGATTCAGAATACCGTGCGGGTCGAAGGCCTGCTTCAATTGATGATGCAGGGCAGCAATGCCCGGACTGAGAGGGTGAAAGATTTCCGTGGCATGTTCATCATGTCGAAACAGGGTGGCATGGCCGTCATGGGCCTCGCAAAGCTGGCGAACCTGTTCGGCGTCTTCGCCTGTTTTTAACCAGCGTTGCGCACCACCCCAGTCGATAAAGGCATCGCCATCCAGTCGCAGACAGGCAGTGGCGGGTGGCAGAGACAGACGCCAGAGCGGTGATGCCTGAGTGAAGAAGTCATGTGTCTGATCGCGTAAGGAGTACCAGAATTTATCGGCCTCCTGCAGTTCATCACCACCGATATTGGTACTGGCATTGAGAATGGCTGTTTTGGCACCGGATAAACGCAAGCTCAATTGTCTGCCATGATGGCATGCGGCTGAAAGCGGGATGTCCTGACCAGCGAAATGGTCAATCAGGCTCAAGGCTTCTTCATGATTACATTCCCGGAGCAGGGTCATTTCATGCTCGGCCTTTGGCAGAACCTTCAGGGAAATTTCCAATAACACCCCGAGTGTGCCGAGTGCACCGCACATAAGCCGGGACACATCATAGCCGGCAACATTCTTCATTACCTGGCCACCGAAACTGAGTATCTCACCCTTGCCGTTCAGGCATTTTATGCCCAGTACAAAATCACGAACGGCCCCGCTATATGGCCGACGAGGGCCGGAGAGCCCACTGGCAACCGCACCTCCAAGTGTGCCGCTGCCTTCAAACAACGGCGGCTCAAAGGCCAGCATCTGGTTATGTTCTTCGAGTACCTTGATAATTTCCGCAAGGGGAGTTCCGCTTCGGGCAGTGATGACCAGTTCACTGGGTTCATAACTGACAATACCGCTATGCCCGGCTAGACTGAGTATCTCTGCCGGTGGCCGGCAATGTGACGGGCGACCATAAAACTGTTTGCTGCCGAGCCCTTGTATCTCGATGGGAGCAGCCTTCTCGACGGCGTGCAGTATGCGCTCTTGCAACGTGGTGGTTTGATCGTGATTCATGGCTGTACTTATATTCGGTTACGTTTCGGTTCTCGAGCCGGGGGATTATGGCACAGCCACTCTATGTAGACGACCAATTATGTCGGGATAATCAGATCATGCATAGCTTGTGCGGTTACTCACGGATCATTCAAGCCTGAAGGAAAAAAAGCTTTGCCTGGCCTTGAGTGCCGGTCCGGCAGTGGCGGCAATGATCGTGTCTTCTGTTTCCAGGCTTTCTTCGGGCAGGCTGATATGCGTCCAGAGAAAGCTGATGTGGTCGCCGTAATCGGCCAGGTAAAAGATATGGTAGCGTGGTCCGGATTCTGCGTCGGCGAATTTTTTGAATATCGCATGCGCGGCCTGCTGCCCGTTCATGCTGAATTCTTTATTGACGATCTCGGTTACCGGGCTTCGCCAGGCGCGCTCAATCAGGCGCCGATACCAGCTGAAGGTCTTCGCCGTGGCCGTGCTGAAATCCTTATTATCCTTATCTCCCGGCAATACCCTTGATATCTCGAAGCGGTAGCTGGTCGATTCCTCGGCAGAGTTAATCGTGACGATATCGGCACTGTCAGTGACCGCATCGGCAAGCGACTTTTTCAATACCTGGAAGCTGCCGCTGATAGGCAGTTTGAAACTGAAGTGTCTGTTATGGGCAATGTAGCGGTCACCTTCCAGATCACCGAGCAGAAATTTCCCCGTTTCTGCCTGTTCGGCAAGGCAGGCCAGGCTAAATACGAGTAACAGGCTGAATGACAGTAGACGGCTGATCTTTAGCATAGCTGGTTGGGGGTATTTAAAAACGGCCTCGTCAGAAAAATTCATGGGTAGTTTTCGGGGCAGGTAGCGCTCCAAGCGCGTGATATAAGGCGATTTCAGTC
>NZ_JAVVES010000009.1:0-55780 GCF_032250955.1 Sulfuriflexus sp.
AGTAAATAAAACAATGTGTTATCGAATCTAAATCCCCTCACCCTAACCCTCTCCCGAAGGGAGAGGGAATTAACGGGTCAGCAGTGACTTTAATTATAACTACAAACGTAGTGGCACCTTGTGAGAAGTAAGTTACAAGGCGACACTAATTGATAGTGATCAGTATCTGTTAACCCGCATGTGGCATATAGAGCTAAACTCTGTCAGTGCGTAGAATATGGTGAACCATCCTGCGGAATATCCCTGGTCAAGTTATCACTGCAATGGATTAGGAAAAGAAAATTTGCCAGTTACGCCCCATCGAGCATATAGGCGTCGAGGGTCAATAGACCCAGACCGGCAATAAAGCTATCGTCAACTATTCCGTACCCATATTCCAGAGATGACGCTGAATGCAATACGCGAAGCGACCAATAAAGCCTGGGTTATGGGGGACGAAAAATTCAAAAACCAGAATATCGAATAATATAAGCAGGTAGGTAGGTACAATCCAGTGGCCATGATCGTGACAGAAAATCTACGATTTATCATCAGCACCGAGACGGTTAATTAATCAACGAGACAGACCCCTTGATGCATTTTCTGTATACGGCATGCTCAATTCGTTCTACCTGCTCGGCAGTCTATTCGTTACTCCTCGTATGACGCATGAAATTCACGAACAGTAAATCGACTCAATGCCAGCACGATTGGCAAAATAATATGTTCATCCACCAAGTGCAACAAATGGAGGATGATAGTCACTACAGACGCCAATAAGCCAGCAATGACATCCCACTCATAACTGGAAAAATATTTAAAGTTCATATTTTATATAACTCAGGTATTCATCAACTTATTTACCATCACAGAATTGTGCAACACGTCCTGTAGAGTGTATTGGCTGATTTCATTGAGAAACGCATCCTGTGCTTTATAAAAAATACGGTTCAAATCACAGGACGTTCTCAATGGACAATGAGTCTGCTGGCAATCAATCAAGGAGTTTCGTCCTTCAAATTCCAGAAACACCTGCCCCAGGTTAATATTTTCCAGTGTCTCACTCAATTCCATACCACCCCCTTTACCAGTATAGGTATGGATATATTTCAATGAAGCGAGCCGATGCACGACCTTGCGCAAATGTTCGCGGGAAATACCATAAAATTCGGCAATTTCCACCATCGTCACACGATGCTGATCATTAATGGCCAGATACATTAGTACCCGATAAGCGTAATCTGTATAGCGGCTGATTTGCATAATGTCGTCATTTTACCTCACTTCTCCCCATGTTTATATTATTGTCACTGTCATTTCCTGGATAACAGAATACCTAACCTGGACGCCATCGACCCTGTGCCGTATGAGAATCAAAATGTAAGAGGCTGAAAAAACAACGAAATTAAGTATCTGAAACACCTGGGAAACACAGTTCCACAGCGTGTAATGTGTGGCATCAATCAATGATTGTACAACCCTGATAAATGCACTCATCAGCAACAATGAAAACATCAGTATCACCGTAAGAGGGGGTTCGAAGACATTACGTCCGGTATGTCCCAGTGCAATACGGGCCATCAGGCCGATACCACCAACGGTAAACGCATGTATTGCCCCCCTGCCAGATGGACAAAGTCTTTAGCAGAGAACCTAACAGGAGGCGTCTTCCAGACGTCCGGCGTATATGACCAGGTAAATCACTCTACGGCAAGCATAAATCTGTGTATGTATCGAACCTCTTCTATTAAGAAATAATTTCACCTTGCTTATTACCCATCTATATTCCCTGTTATCATCACCCCCATTGAAAAATGAACTTGCACTGACCGCTGTGACGCGGTCATTTGCAAAACTTAGTCCTTTTTCTTCTTTTTCTTCTTTTTCTTTTTGATTTTGGTGCCTTTAAACGCAGCGTGGTTATGCATGCCATAGGGTTTCTTTAACATCTCGCTCATGTAGAAATCAGGATCATAACTGGCATCCTTGTCCTTCCAGACATACCAGTCATCTTTCTCAATACCCTCGTATTCCACAATCATTACTGCTCCGCCCGGCATTTTTCCATTATTTGTCGTATGCGGTTCAATGTGATCATGATTAATCCAGCGGCCCGGGTTGTTCATCCGTACGATGACATCCATCCGCGCCCCTTCCGGTACATGTACCACATCCGCCCAGTAGGGTGATTTGAGCGGCAGACCATCCTTGTGGGTGACCAGCACATCATGGCCATGCAGATGATAGGCGGTCTCGGAGCTGACGCCATAAAGCCGAAGTCGCAGTACATCACCTTCCTTTACTCGCAGAGGCTGGCTGGAAGGAAAAGACTTGCCATTGATTGAATAATAGTCAGCTACTTCTCTGGGATGACCACCTTTACCATATTCCATCGCCACATCAGAATTCCAGCCGGAGAACATTAATACGACATCTTTGGTAACCTCTTTTTCCAGGGCAGTAGGTTCTTTTGGATCAACAATAAGCGGTCCCCACATTCCTCTTAGCCCGACATGCTCGGCAACATTGACATGACAGTGATACCAGAGACTGCCCGGTTTATCAGCAACAAACTTGTACACATAACTGTCACCCGGTTCAATCGCTTGCTGGGTTACTTTCGGTACACCATCACTGCGCCATGAATTGGTCTGATAAACACCATGCCAGTGAATGGTATGATTCAATGCAGTGAGATTATGCACGGTGACTTCAACATCATCACCTTCCTTGACGTGTATCAGTGGTCCCGGTACCTGGCCGTTGTAAGCCCATACCCTGGCTTTAAAACCCGGAGCCACTTCAACCTCAACTTCTTCAATGGTCATTTCGAATTTTCGTAATTCGGCATAACTGCTGCTAAACGGATACATGAGCAGCAACAGGGCGAATAGTTGCCACACAATGTTATTCAATTTTATTAATGAACACTTCATGCGCTTTACCTCTATTTTGTTTTCTTCTCACAACACACGGTACGCAGGTAGCGCACCAGCGATTCAATTTGCTGATCGGACAGGTTGCCGTCCCAGTTCGGCATCAGTACCGATTTATCAATGGCCTTACCGCCATGCTTGATTGCCTTGAACAGGTCCTTGTCCGTACGTGACTGCATCTCCCTGGTGTCGGTATGATCCTTGGGTAATACCTCCATATCGGCGACATTAATGCCATAACCGTCACCGCCGACCCCGTGGCATTGCACACAGTAAACCTGGTAAAGGCGCTTGCCGGCATCAATTCCGGATTCGTTGGCCTGCGCTGTCCGAATCATGACCACGGGTAACGTGGTGATAGTGATGCCCAGCAGCAAAGAAATAATGATTCGTCTCGTCATGGTGTTTTCTCCCCAATGAGTTTCAGGTAATCCACCAGTTTGTGAATATCGGCTTCCTGGAGATGACGGTTTGGCATCATGGAATGCGGATCCCAGGCTACCGGATCCTTGATGTAGGACACTATGAATTCCGGCTTCATCCGCTTCCAGGCAGTGTACATTTCAGGTCCGGATAACCCGCCGCTATCTTCTGCATCACGATGACAGGCAGCGCAGCCCTTGAACTTGTTAAAGTTCATCTTGCCAAGCACGGCGGATACCTGTTTGGGCTGATAGGTTTGCGTCAATGATGGAACGTCCTGCGCATGCAATCCCATCAGATAATCGACCACGACTTTCGCTATGTCTTTTGGTACGGCAGGATGGGGGTGGAACGTATTGTCATCAATAACATCGCCGTCATCCGTAACCACAGTGTGATGAGGCGGGAAACTGCCACCGGGCCGTATCCGGTGAGGCTTTTCCAGCCAGCTCTGCAACCACGTTTCATTGAATTTGTCACCAGCGTAATACAACAGCGGTCCTTTGCGCTCGATGCGCTCAATGATACCGCTAGCGGCAAAGTCCGGTTTGGT
Organism: Sulfuriflexus sp.; assembly: GCF_032250955.1. Taxonomy (NCBI): domain Bacteria; kingdom Pseudomonadati; phylum Pseudomonadota; class Gammaproteobacteria; order Chromatiales; family Granulosicoccaceae; genus Sulfuriflexus; species Sulfuriflexus sp. The sequence goes on from NZ_JAVVES010000009.1 coordinate 3,892, forward strand.
CACCGCATGACAACTGACACAATTGTCTTCTACATAACGCCGAGCATCCGCGGCAGTGGCGGTGTGACCGGCCAGGAGACCGGTCACACCCAATACCAATACAGCCAACCCGTTGCGTTTTTTCACCTTGTCATTATGTGTAAACATCATCATTCCTCGGATTAAATAACAGGTACGGGTTAGCGAAGAATGAGGTTGCCGTTCCTGCCTTTGGCGGGATCCGCATCCTTGTGATTCATTAATACGGTGATGGCACCGTTCAAGGCCTTTTTCATGCGGTGATCCACCAGCGCATTATTGGTAGCACGATCTGCGGGGCTGACCAGATCAAAAACCATGCCATGAGCCGGTGCCACATCAACCGTCTGCATGCCGTAAAGGACATTTTTCGGATTACCATTATCCCAGACACGTTCCCAGATCCCGGCGATCGGATGGAATGCTGCCGATTCATTGATACTGGCATTGACGAAATAGACTCGGACGCGTTCACCCGGTTTGGACTCCAGCGCAATACTGGCATTGGTGTCATGAACAGGGTCGTAATGGTATACCTTGCCGTTGATCAACGCCGCTTTCCAGCCCTTACCCATAGTGATATCTTTCGGCTTAGTGCCTTCCTTGAACAGGTCACCCTGTACAATCACATATTCACGATCCGGCTTCGGATAAGCTTCGCTGTAGCCTTCGCGGGGATCGACAATAATCACACCGTACATGCCACGGGCGATATGCTCGGACATGGCCTCTGATCCGCAGTGATAAATGAATACGCCTGGCACATCTGCCCTGAACTGAAATTTCCTGGTTTTACCCGGTTTCACCGGGGCAAACTCATTCAGGACATCGACCTGTGCGGCATGGAAATCCATGGAATGACTCTGTTTGTTGGACTTGTCGTTATGCAGGGTAAAATCCACCACATCCCCCTGCTTCACCCGTACCAGCGGACCCGGAATGGTGCCGCCAAACGTCCACATGGATTGCTTGTTGCCAGCGTTATCGATCTGTAGTTGTAACTCTTTGACCGTCATCTCGACATTGATGGTGTCAGCGTAGACATGACCAGACAATATGAATCCAAGTACACATAAGGTGTAGTTCAGTGTTTTCATGCTTAACTCCCTCTTTATGATGTTTTCATAATACATCTTATATCGACATTTAATGTATTTCAAGAACATCTTTTAGGGGAGATGCAGAATCATTAAATATTTTTATGGGAATAATAAATCAGGTTAAATATCAAATTGATAGATAAGAAAAAGCTAAACACTATCCACTCTGCCGTAGCAAGACGGTGTAGTTCCGTTAATGCCTGTTCACGTACACCGGAATCCCGCCTGGGGGAAAGACCTTATACACCGTACATTTGAAATCGGTACTATCCAGCAGCCAAAACAACCAGTCCTGCTCAAGCAAAGGCTGCGCCATACGCTGCGGGATAAAACAGGAACCATCGTTACTCATCAAAATCTGGATGCCCTGCCGGCCGATATTGACTGCTTGCGCCGGTCGTTCCATTTCGGGATAACTACTGTTGTGTTGAGCATAATAAAGCCTGTCCCGAGTCCACATAAATGTAATCCTCACCTGGTTAGTCGCACTAAATCCGCATATTCTTTTTTAACCTCGCCAAGAATACGCACACCCAGACCGTAACCGGAGAAAGGGTGCCAATAAACCATTTCATGTGCTAGACAGACTTCCACCCCTAGATTGCAAACTTCATCCTTGAAGAGTTCACTTTGAATATCCTTTGCCGTAATCAGGCCGCGCAGCTCAAAGTTGTCGTTGACCACCAGCACCTTCTCGATACGGTGTTTGTGCAGCAAGGCGACGACCTCTTCGCGTCCCGCGCCTTCCCGCACAGTCACCAGGCGATCCTTTGGGGTCATGATTTCAGAAACCGGGGCATCAACCCGCGTTTCGAAACGCATATCCCGACCGGTAACGATGCCGACCAGTTCGTTCTTGTCGACCACCGGCACACCCGAGATATTGTACTGTCTCGTCAGTTTGATCAGGTCACCAATCGTCGTCGAAGGCGGCACCGTAATCGGGTCCTTGACCACCCCGCTTTCAAACTTCTTCACGCGGTGGACTTCTTCAGCCTGGCGCTCAATGGAATTCTGAATAAGGGCAACGATTGTGTTACATGCAAACGACTAGCTGCTTCGAGAGAGCTGCCATTCGCCGCTACAGCAAGAAATTTTCGTATTTACTCAATATTAACGTTTTTGATATCGAATATTTCGATATATAAGCCCAATAAATATCGTTTGTCATGCTCTAACATTTTCCAATATGGTTTGCCTTCCTAAATGACAAAAAAATACAGGAATATGCTCATGTCTAGCGACGATAAAGGTCAGGCCATCAGGACATATGATCGTGATTTACCCCAAACTGAAACATACGATTCCGAAATCTTTAAACCTGAACTGCATCTTGCGGATATAAAACGTCTTGACGCACCACCGGTACTATCCCGACTAGTTAAAGATGCAGGAATAAAATTTAACGGCTCGCATCCCTGGGATGTCCAGATACACAATGAAGTAACCTATCGACGGATATTGGCCAAAGGTTCTCTAGGCCTTGGTGAGGCCTATATGGACGGTCAGTGGGATGCGGTTTCACTCGACGAATTATTTACACGTCTTATGAATTTTGATATCGATCAAAAAGTTCATGGCTGGGCAAAGTTCAGACTTTTATTTGAAATGTTCCGTCATAAGCTCTTTAACCTGCAAACTTCCAAACGTGCTTTTCAGGTAGCAAAACAGCATTATGATATTGGTAATGATGTATTTGAAGCCATGCTTGATTCGACCATGAGTTACTCATGTGCTTACTGGGAAAACGCCCAAACGCTCGAACAGGCGCAACTGAACAAACTCGACATGATTTGTCGAAAACTCGATCTTCAGCCAGGTGAACGCCTTCTTGAAATCGGTTGTGGCTGGGGCGGACTCGCACATCATGCTGCCATGAATTACGACATTGAAGTAGTAGGCATCACAATATCCAAAGAACAACAACACTTCGCCAGGCGACGATGTATTGATTTGCCCGTGAAGATTGAATTAATAGACTATCGCGACCTGAATGGAGAATTCGACAAGATTGTTTCGGTTGGAATGTTTGAGCATGTGGGGCCAAAAAACTATTCAACATACTTTGATCAGGTATTCAGGTTATTGAAACCTGATGGTCTGTTCCTGTTACATACCATAGGCAATTATTGTGCCACCAAAACCGTTGATCCCTGGATTGACAAATACATTTTCCCGAATGGCAAACTGCCTTCAGCAAAGGAAATCACATCCATAATCGAAAAAAAATTCCTTATCGAGGACTGGCATAACTTTGGTCAGGATTATGACAGGACATTAATGGCCTGGATGCAAAACTTCGAGCAGGCATGGCCTGAACTAAAAAATAAATATGACCAGCGTTTTTATAGGATGTGGAAATACTATCTATTAAGTTGCGCTGGTTTCTTTCGTAGCCGCCAGGGTCAGTTATGGCAAATCATGATGAGTAAACGTGAGCGATCAAAAATATATCGTTCAGTGCGATACTGATATTACGACATTCCGCACACTGGAGAAATTCGGTTATAGACCAATTAATTCTTCAGAAAAAAAAGAATTTCAAGGGTCCACCGGTCTATGTCGCGGTGTTCAAGGACATTAGACAGAAATGTCTGGAACCGGAATGCAAAGATGTCTCCCTTGATGGACTCTTTATGCGTTGCCTCTTTTCACAGAAAGCGAGCCCACTGGCCTGATGTGGCACAATAACCTGAAGTCCAGTAACTGGAGAGCCATACAGTTTAACTATACCTTCCCGCTCAATAAACGCATACGCAGTTATCTTCAGCTATTTAGCGGCCACGGTGAATCGCTGATCGATCATGATCACTACAATAATCATATCAGTATCGGTGTCACACTCATCGTCTGGCTGTGGTCAGGCTTCGACAGACACCGGAATTTGCACAGAGACCTGCTCGGCCTCGATCAATTGGCCATGACCTGGTAATTCCTGTCAATATTCCATTGATAAGGTATAAGGAAGTATAATCCCCCTTTTCACTGAAAAACCACCCTGACTACCCCGAATCCACCCTTTCCCTGTATCGTCGGCAACGTCCCTGTTATTCATCTTGAGTTTTTCCTAATCAAACACGCTGACCTGTGGAGGGGCGCGCGCGTCGGGCAGTCGAACCGCGTCCTGGCATTCGCCCTTTTCCTTCAGGTGATTCAGGATCTTCTGGATCACCACCGGATTCTCAATGCAGGCGATGATCCTGACTGGTCCACCGCAGGCCTGGCAGCATGGCGGTCTCCCGGTTTGTCATCCACTCCCCGGCCGCCTGCCGCATTGTGTCCACGGCCAGCTCAGATTCAAAACCCAGCTTGCCAGCATCACGCAGGGTTTCCAGTTCAATCAGCCGTATCTCTATCTCTGCACTACCCGCATCGAGGTGATACCCACCATCATCATGATTTTCGTATGCATGGTAACCGAGAACAGTGCGCTCAATCAGGTACTGCGCCACGAGTTGCCGGACAAGCAGGTGAAGGCCTATCCGCCGCCCGATGTGAAGGCGAAACCCTGAACGGCTGAGGCCCCGCGGGGCATCTCGCCGGGTGCGTGATCAGTCGTCATCATCGTCCCGCCCTGGACGGAATGCTTTTCGGCGTGAACCATAGTAGGAGGGATCGTCCAGCATCCTCAGCGGCGTCGCCTGCCCGCCACGGACCATGATCATGCCGCGTACACGCCGACGCGTCGCCTGGTCCTCCTCGCTGAAGCGCCGCTGCGTGCGCGTGCCATCGCCCTGCACCACTTCATACTCATCGGCCAGTGTCACGAACAGGGTGTGGTAGCCGCCTTCGGCGAGCCCCTCACTACCGACCTGATAGCCTACCTGTCCCAGGGCATCCAGCGTGGTGATCACACCGTCAGCATCGGCATAGAGGCGATGTTGCTGCCGGTCAGGGCCGGTGCCCTCCAGAGCGAGGATGCGCACCAGTACCACAGGGCGATTGGTCGCCTGTGCCGAAACAACCGCCGGGAGTGCTTCGGCAGCGACATGGGATGGGAATGCGAGTTGCGACAGGGAAAGCAGGGCCAAAAGCCTGAAGGTACGGATCATCGGAGGGAGCCTCTCTGTGGATGGAAAACGTGCAGGGAGGTTATCAGCCGAAACTTAAATGAGGATGAATGGCCTCTGCGTTAGCCTTGATCGTGATTGCTAGGCACGTTATGTTCCGCTTCACTGCCGGAGCGGGGATTGACCCCGCAGACCTCGTTACCGGGTGCCGCGACGTCGATCTTACGCGGATAGGACAGGTTTATCTCCTCCATTATGAGTATAGGAAACATAAACACCGTTTTTACCCAAGTCCAGCGGTGGTTCGCCGTCAGTGGATCACCTTTTCGCAGCCCGACCGGCTGAAGGTCACCCTGAATTCCATGCCTGTTACCGAATAACCTGCCCGTTTTTTCTCCCTTTACATCCTAAATCTGACCGCCAGCAAGCCGTGACCCTGCCGTGGCTCACGATGCGGCGGCTTGAATCGATCAGTCGAGTTTCGGTATCAGGTGAACAGGCCCATTGGCAGTACCCGACTCTTGGGCAAGAAGGTATGCGCTGTTGTTTCAACCTTGTCTTTCAGATGCTCCAGGATCTTCTTGATCACCACCGGATCCTCAATGCAGGCGATGATCCTGACTGGCCCACCGCAGGCCTGGCAGCATGGCGGTCTCCCGATTTGTCATCCACTCCCCGGCCGCCGGCCGCATTTCAGATAATCATGGAATTCGCGTTGCACGTAACCCGGCAGTTCCCTTCCCTGCGCTGCCACATGCGTAGCAAATGCCGGGTAATACTCTTCGACGATTCGGTAGAGAAGCGTTTGCTCGGGCCGGGCTGGTAACGGTAAGCGCCCCATCCCGTGCCGACAGTCCACGCCGTAGCAGTAGGGAACATGAGTCGCGCACTGTTAGAACCCCTTCGGGTTTCATTCAGCACTTCTTCGCTATTCTCAGGTCATCCATGCGATACTGTACAAACATACAGTCTATCGTCAGGTGACTGCCCCAATCAACCTGTGTTTATCTCACCTTCGTATACATCCTACTCCCACTCGATGGTAAACAAGCCTGAAAAGGCCTTTAATTTTGTTGAGCTATATTTAGTCATAACGTCGATACCATGATTAGAAAATCCTTAAGTGAGTCGAGAACGATGCGGGCGCAACCCGAGATGCGTATCGATTAAGCATCCCATGCACCGTCATGTAATTCTGCATTAAAATATCCGGGGCTTGAAAGCACAAGGTCTTCCGTGGTCGTTTCAGAACCACCTGGCCGGGAGCACGTCATGCATGGCCGATCAGCGGTCTACAGCAAATGTTTCCTCACTGTCATGGCGTGCCTTTGGAATACTCACGGTCGGCGATCAAGTGTGCCCAGGCGAGCGGGCTGATTGCAGTATCCGCATAAATACCAAACACCAGCGTCGCGACGGCAGTCACCAGCGGCGGCAGGAGCAGTAGCCAGACGGTTTCACGCCAGTGCCTCGCCGGGATATTCTCGTCCGGCCAGGCATCCGCCCGCTGGCGGAACCATGCCCGGAATACAATAGGCAGAAAATACGCGGCGTTGAGCAAGCTCGATGTCCACAATACCCAGACCACCCAGCGCATGTCAGCCGCCATAGCGCCGTCCATCAACCATACCTTGCTTACCGCACCGGCGGTAAACGGCGCACCCATCATACCCAACGCTGCGATGCTGAACGCCAGTGTGGTCAGCGGCATGCGCCGTCCGGTGCCATTCATCTCGCTTATCTTGTGAATGCCCAGCGTCTCGGCGTAGTTGCCGGCACAGAAGAATAGCGTGATCTTCATGATGCCCTGATGCACCAAATGAACGAGTCCGCCGATGGTGCCGGCTGGGCCGAACAAGGCAACACCAAGCGCGATATAGGAAACCTGGCTGACGGTGGAGTAGGCCAGCCGTTTCTTAAGGTCGTTCTGGAACAGCGCTCGCAGACTACCCCAGATGATGGTCACGGCCGCAACGACGGCAAGCGGCGTCAACAGATTAAGTAACTGCGCGAACTCCACGCCGTAGACATCATAAACGACCCGCACGATGCCAAAGGCGCCGGCCTTCACCACCGCCACTGCGTGCAACAATTCGCTGACCGGCGCAGGGGCGACCATGGCCAGCGGCAACCAACCGTGTAACGGCACCAGCGCTGCTTTCACGCCCAGCCCGGCGATCAGCAGGAAAAAGATCGCAATCAGCACCGGATGGTGTGCCGTGTCCAAACTGTGAAGAAAACCGCGCTCGGTAAATTCCAACGTGCCGGTCAAGGTGTAAAGCCATACTGTGCCCAGTAATAGCAGGCGTGTCTGGCGCAAGGCCTGCACGGAACCCCACACGATGGCCGTCGCGCCCAGCAAGCCCAGGAATGCTGCTACACCGTCGCCGGCGAATGGACCGAAGAGCATGATCCACAAGCGCAGCAATATATAGAATGAAGCCTTTATCACCAGCGCCGAGAGCACGGCGCTCACTGGCGACGGGGCGCTGGCATGGGCAGGCGGCAACCATAAATGCAGGGGGAACAAGGCAGTCTTCAGTATCAGTCCTGCACTCATCAGACCCAGCGCAGCCCAGGCCGCCGACACCGGCGTCATCCGCCCGGCCAGCGTCGCGATGTCCACGCTGCCGAAGGCGTGATAGAGCAGCGCCACGCCCAACAGATAAGCGAGCGATCCCGACAGTGTCGCCAGCAGATAACGCATGGCCCCGGCGAGGGCATCCCGGCCGCCCGACAATGCCGTCAAGGCAACGACCGCCAGCCCCATCAGCTCCAGTGTGACATACAGATTGAACAGGTCGGCCGAGAGAAACAGCGCATTCAGCGCCGCGAGCAGGAACAGCCAGAGTGGCCAGAAACGGTGCGCTTCATCAACAGTGAAATACGCCGATGCGTAGACACTGCACCCTATTCCCACCAGGGCGGTCATGGTAAGCAGCATCAGGCTCAACCCGTCGGCGTACAGCACGATGCCCAGCGGCGCATCCCAGCCACCTACTGCATGATGGAATACCCCATGCTGCCAAAGCTGCAACGCCAGGCCTGTCACCGCCAGCGCGATGGCCAGGCTGCAAAACAACGCCAGCGTCTGTGCAACGCGCGGTCATACGAATGCCATCATCCCAGTCGCCAGCAGCAGGGCAATCAGCACGATGCCCCACGGGATTGCTATCGGGACATCGTCCATTACGGTTTGTCTTCCTTGCTGTCGGGTAATACCGCGTGGCCGGTTTCAGCCGTCAGTTTGAGCATCAACACCAGCGCCAATGCCGTGGCCGCGACCGCGACCGCCACAACGATGCCGGTGATGATCATGGCGTGCGGTACGGGATCCAGTATGGCAATTCCATTACGCGTTGCCATAGCTGCCAGCACCAGGAACACGCCGCTGCCCATCACATTGATCGCCAGAATCTTACGCAGCAGATGACGGTGCACCAGCAAGGCATGCAAGCCGATAGAAAAAAGTCCTGTGCCGGCGAGTGCGTAGAAAAATGCCGCACTCATTGCTGATCCTCTTTGTTGGGTGCTGCGCCCAGAAACAGCGCGATCAGGGTGGTGCCGATTGAAATCGTGGCGGTCGTTTCGATGATCAGGATCAAGCATCCAGCCCACGCTGGGGGCAACTGCAGCAACCTGCCCTCCAGTAACAGGGGGATCACAGCCAGCAGCATAAAAGTCACCGGACCCGCCACCAGCACGAGTCGCAAGGGCAATGCCGCCAGTGCGGCGGGCAGCTGCCAACCCGTCAGCAACATCAACACCCCGACGGCAGCAAGCATGGCACCCGCCTGAAAGGCGCCACCGGGCGCATGAGCGCCAGCCCATAACAGGTAGGCGGCGACCAGAATCAACAAGGGAGCCAGCAGGCGCGACAAGGTGTCCAGCACCAAACCGGGAGCCGCCTCGCGTCGCGGGGTAGTCATACCCAGAGACCACGCACCGAGCAGCGCCAGCAACAACACCATCACCTCCAGCAGGGTGTCATAACTACGGAAATTGAGCAGCACCGCCGTCACCGGATTGCTGACACCGCTTCGGTCAAGGTTCGCGGCGACATCCTCGCCAAGCCCGGCAGCATCAGGTGGCAACGGCCAGATGGCGTAAGCCAGCGCCATGGCAAGAAACAGGATCGAAACCAAAACAGGAATGGACCGGATGCCGCACAAGCTTCTGGTGATATCAACATTCACATTCGGCGAGGTGATGCGCAGTTTCACAAATGCCGCCAGCAATAACGCGCCGGTAAGACCGGCGCCGATAGCGGCCTCGGCCAGGGCAATGTCCGGCGCCTCCAGCCGCACCCAGACTAACGCCATCACCAGGCCAAATGCGATAAACAGGACGATGGCCTTAAACAGATCGCCACTGGCCAGCGCCCCCCAGGCCAGTCCCATCAGTGCCAAGGCCAGCAGGACATCGATGATCCAGGCGATCAGCGCTTCCATGGACGCCCCCCCGCCGCAACGCTCCTTCCGCGATCAGATACGACACGCTCGCCCCGGCGAGCAGCACCAGCAACCAGATCAGCAGCAGTTTTCCCGCCACTGCCCAGGATTCCGCCTGCACTGCGAGCCCCGTCACGGTCAGACCCAGGCCCACGTTGTCGGCCTTGGTCAGGGCATGCAGCCGGGTAAAGACATCTGGGAAGCGCAGCAAACCAAAGGTGCCCGCCAGAAAGAACAGGCCGCCGATGAGCAGCAGTGCGGCGGCGAGATAATCAGCCGGCGTCATTCCCACTTCCTGAATTTGGCCACGCACGGCGCACGAACGCCACCACCGTCACCGCCGTCACCGCCGCCAGAAGGGCGAACACCAGCGCCACATCGCGCAACGCCGCACTGCCGGCCGCCTCGGCAAGCAACAGCAGAATCGCCACCGCAGTAGTGCCGAACACCTGCGCCGCCAGCATGCGATCGGCGGCTGTCGGCCCGCGCAACACCCGCCACATACCGGCACCAGGGTTCAATACAAGGAACAAAGCCAGGGTGAAAAACAGTGTCTGCATGCCGTGCCAATCCTCCAGCGTAACCGGGGTCACAAAGCCGGGCGGCTTGATAGCCAGCGCCGGAACCTCCTTGTGTGCTGCTCTTTCAGCAGGTGTATATCGTCGCCGGCAAAAAATCGGTCCATCCAGTCCCGCGGTTCAATGATTTCAAGGAATGAGGTACCGACCAGAACCTTGGCGTTGATTTCGATCCGTGCACGATAAGGCTCGTTCAAGGATTCCAGCCACTGTGTCCTGGCGTTCATCGACCTGGCCTGCATATCGCCTGGCGCCGATCCGCCGCCTGGTATTCTGATGCTCTCCGGAACATGCTCGGTAACAGTGACGACCGTTACGCGCGCCTGATTGCTCTCCGCCAGGGCTACAGCGTGCTCAATGGCACACCGGCAAGCAATTTCAGACTTCATCACGCAAGGAATATTCTGAAATCGTCTCATCTCATTCCCCTCCATGGGAAGTCATCAGCAACACGCCACACATGCGCGCCACGCGTTGTTCCAGTGCCTTCAGTTCGGTCATAAAATCTCCACGGCTATCCAGAACGTGAACCTTTAATATTTGCCCATCCAGCGTGGCACTCAATGTACCTGGCAACAAACTTACGATATTGGCCAGAATAACCCGCGGCAGTCCCGCAGGCAGCCGAAGCGGATAATCGATGAGTGCCGGGGCGATAGGCATGCCAGGATGAAACGCTCGCCAGGCCACATCCACACCGCCCTGCAGGGAACGCCGAAGGAAAAAGGGAGCGAACTTGAACAGTTCCTGCCAGACAAGGGGTACAGGCGGCAGTAGCGCTACGCTGGCAATCACCGCGAACGACACGGCCGGGACACCAATCCACCACGACTGTACATCGCCGTCGGTGAGCATCCACCACAAAAGTGAAAACAATAGGACGCGCGACACGACCATCGACCAATCAAGTTTTTGATAATTAGGCATCATTCATGATTCACGCAGACCAGATTAATTGGCCCGTTTGTTCAAATGGTTGTGGCATAGCCTGTCCCATAATGTAATCAGCCGCCTCGCGGGCAGCATCCGCGAATGGCATCTGAATCAGATCGACGTCCGCCTGTTCCAGTCGGGCTGCATAATCCAGCGCTTGCGCCGTGATAGCGATCAGGCCGCGGTAACCGAGACTACGCAGCGAGTCGATAAGCGATAGATTAACATGGCGTTCGCGTGCCATACTCACTACACAATGCGCCCGTCCAGGCGGTAGCGTCGCGATGAACCCAGGATCTTCGATATCCCCGAACATGACCAGGTGTTCCCTGGCATCTCCTACACGAACCAGGACCGGGTTGAGATCGACTCCATGCACCTATCAGCCCCTTTCACGCAACGTCCGGGCTATGCCGTTGCCGTAACGCCCCAGCCCGAACAGCACGACCAACGGTACCGCATCATCCGACACGGTATCCTGTACGGCTTCCTGATGAGATTGTCAGCATTCGAAGACTCCGAGCCAGGGCGCCAGGCGCTCATACAGCGGTTAAGAATATAGGATCATGTACGTAGAGATACTGATGGTGATCAACCCGACCAAGATTATCAAGCCCATGGACCCGGCACTGACATTATTCTGTGTGGCAACACCAACGACCATGCTCGTAATCAAGCGGCCTTCTGGAACAGCAAGAAACTCACTCTGGCGCCTGGCTATGACATTTGCCCGCAAGGCCACACAGGCAACGAAGCTTCACAGGCCATGCTGATATCGGCCAACAACAACCTCAGCCATCTCAAAACCTGTCTTGAGACAACAAACCACTTCCTGTTTTCGCAAGACGATGCGCGCGCCCTGTTAGGCCACCTGACAGAGACTATCGAAAAGCACTGGGATACGGTCTGTCCTGTTGGTTGCAATCTTTTCAGTTAGGCGACACCACCGAACCGGCGTAGAACACATCGCACTCATCGCCTGGCAAGAGGTCTCTCCCCTTCTCGAACAACCTGAGCACCGGACCGGCGAGGGACTTGAGCATACTCGGTTTTTCAACCACCGGGTTCTGGAAGCTGCCACGTACAGCTTGTTTGACCTTGGCACAGCCCTTTGCGTCTATCAGTGCAACGGTCACATCATCGAACTGTTTGTTGACGAAATCGAGCTTCCCCTGGAGGGCAAGCCGGTTCTTGTCCGTGGCCATGGCCACGTCCTGTGCCTGTGCCACCCCGTGCTCGACCTTCCAGTCGGAGACAAGTTTGCGGATTCGGCTGTGGCCCGCTGACGCCTGCAAAAGGTTTGAGAAGTCGTAGCCTTTCGTGACCACCAGGCCCACGGGGCCGGCAAAGAAAAAGGCGCCGACATCCACGAGATTGAAGTGTTGACTGGACTCGAAGCGGGCGAAGGCCTCATCGAGATCAGTGCCGTTGACCGTGAGGTTCTCGCCGCGCAGTGCGATCTGCCCTTCGGCTGACTGCCGCATTTCCTTCGCAGTCTCTCCCTGCATCGACAGCTTCATGGTGAAATCCATCGGCCCTTCTGCAACCTTCTGTGACGCCCGCATTTTAAAGAATTCCTCGATGCGGAATTGCGGCAGTGAATAATCCACATGGTACAGCGGGACTGCGCCCGAAAAGTCCGCCTGGATACTTCCCGATCCCTGTGCGCCAAAGAGACGCAGGGTGACCGGCTTGAGATCGATAACCCCTTTGGTTGCGTTGGCCGAGACCTTCAAATCAGATAGCGCGAAGTCGTTTCTGTGGGCTTCCCTGCAGGCGAGTTTCGCCACGAATGAAATATGCTTCATGAGGCCCGGGTCTTTCCCACGCCCGAATCGCACCTGGTTTACGTCCAGACTGCAATCGTTGGCCTCGAATACTTCACCTGATTGCTTGTCGGTGTAGAGGAAAGTCGCGTCCGACATGGAGACTTTTGTAAAATCCTGGACAGGCAAGATTGCACCAGTCGTCGATGGTTTTTCGAAATTGAATGTGCCTGCGACGTTCCGCTCGATTGAAATCAGGGGATGTTTCAGCGTTATCGAACGGAGCCGGACTTCCCTGTGGAGTAGTGGGATGAGATCAATCCCAAGCCTGGCCTCCCTGGCGAAGGCGACATCCATCCCCTTGTTGCGAACATGCACGTCCTCCAGTGTGATGCGCAACCCGGGGAAGATGGATATCCCAAGCCGACCGTCGACGCTGACTTGCATCCCTGATGCGCTTGAGACGGTTTCTTCCAGGCGAGGCTTGTAGGCATTGACGTCTATAAAAAAAACCAGCGCCACTGCGGCGATGACAAGGAGCCCGATGAGAGTACCGGCGCCGAAGAGGATGATCTTGTTTTTTTTTGACATTGGCCAGTTCCAGATCCGCGCTCACTCCACTGACATCCGGGACAACCGGCCCAACCGTTGGTAAGCCATCGTGAACCGCTCCATCAGGACAGGTTTTTTATACCCTCATTTTGCCTTGTTCGGCAACAGGCTACAACGGCTAGCGCTTCCTTCCCCCAAGAAGCAGGAACACGCCACCAATGGCGATCGCCCCCACGCCAGCCCAAATGGGGACGTTGACTGTCTGTTTGTCCTTGATCGTCAGTTCGAGAGGTCCCAGTTTGGCGTCATGCGTGTCCTTGGTGAAGGTGAAACCACCATACGCCAGCCCCAGGACACCGGCCACGATCAACACGAGTGCCACGATTTGAACTGGTTTCATTCTATCTCCTCCTGATTTCATGAGCATCTGGATCCCTGCACTGACAGTGTGCGGGGAGTAACTGGCAAATCCAGTACCGCAACAACCACACCGCGCTGCCTCGTGCCCTGCTGCAGATAATCATCTTAATGGTCGTTACAATCGACGACCCTGGATGACCTGAAGCAGAATCACCACAATTGCGATGACCAGGAGGATATGAATCAATCCACCCACGGTATACGAACTGACCAGGCCCAGAAGCCAAAGTACAATCAGGATAACTGCAATAGTCCACAACATTTTCTTCTCCTTTTTTCCGCGCAGCGCGCTGCACAAAACTCCATATTTGTTAATGCTATTAGCGAAGAACAATTAGTGCATTGATATAAATCAACATAGCCAAATTATTATTGTTATCTCACTGCTGTCCCGTTAATTCCCTCTCCCTTCGGGATAACGCCGATTAAAGGGTGATGAAATTTCATGTGTTCATGCGCATCAATCAACCTGGTTACCTTATTTACCCGAAGCTTACTGCTTGTCAGGCTTATGTTAACGGGACAGCAGTGTTGTTATATATAGTCTCACATATAGCACCTATACTGATCCGCTTATACGCACAAACAGGATCAGGAACAGCGCAAACAGGATTTGTGCTATCCATACCCCGGTGTCGGCGATACCACTAAAGCCGAAAACATCTGCAATGTTCAAGATGAATAGAAATACTAATACCCAGGTAAGTATGTGCTTTTCTCCGGTGTCTGTTTCTGCGCACATCCTTGCCTGGAGTTTCGGTATTCTTCATTGCGATTCGTCAATGCCTTAGTCACATGTTTCTGCCAGATTGTCCGCACAATACAAATCGAGATGGAGGTCGGCATGAAAATTTATATAATCAACTTACTCATGGCATTCCTGTTACTCACTGGCCTGAGTGCCTGTTCAACCCGCGAAATGGCCACGGGCGCTGCTGCTGGTGGCGCCGCCTACGAGTATTCAAACAAGCGAGCCATGGACGAGCTTCAACAGGAATACGACGCAGGTCGCATCAACAGGGATGAATATGAACGACGCAAAAAGGAAATCGAAAAACGCTCGCTAGTTTATTAACCCCATCTAAGGAGAACCACCATGAAATCAGCAACTGCAATCGCCCTGACACTTATGCTCAGTATAGGATCCGTAACACTCCTGCTCAATGGTTGTGCCGCCACCAAGGACCGTCCGAGTACTGGCCAGTTCATCGATGACCGTACGATCACCACTAAAATCAAGGCCATGCTGTTGGACGACCCGCTTACCCAGGGGCTCAAGATCAATGTCGACACCTTCAAGGGGCAGGTGCAACTCAATGGTTTCGTGGCCTCGTATGATGAGAAGAAGCGTGCAGAGGCGCTGGCCAAATCGGTGGGCGGCGTCATATCGGTCACCAATAACCTTGAAGTCAAGTGAAAAACCAGCCACCGGTAAACTGGCGGCTCGTGAATATTTGTCCTTTCCATTAATCCGATGATGGCCTTTTCCTTTCCCGAAGCAATATGACATGGTGTCTGCACCCTCCCGAGGCGGACGCCGCTCATCATGAGCCGCTGGTGGTAGTGCCGAGCGAGAGCCGCGCCAATGTTCTGGCGGTAGAAAAGACGCAGATCAAGGGCGCGGGCACGGATTTCCGGGGCCACATCCGGCGCGCAGTGGTGCGGACGATGTGTTGTATATCGCGCCAAAATTCATGCGCCTGGTGTCCGTGGTGGGCATGGCCGCCATGTTCCTGCTCGGTAGTGGCATTCTGGTCCATGGATGGCCTCTTCTGCATCATGTTCTTAAAGGCCTGACCCATGGCAAGGGAACCGTGCTTGTGATTCTCATGCCCTGCCTGGCGTATTCGTTGGCCTGCGCACCCCAGGAGTGGTTAGCCTGTTCATCGTTCCCATCGTATTGGTGGTAATGCTAGTAGTTTGGCGCGAATAGCTGGAAGAACGGCTACAGGCCGCCGGACAAAGCAAAACAAGCGAACCGGTGCATATTTGCCGAATTTGCAGGGTTAGTCGCAGGCAAGGGCGATTACACACAGGGATATAACCTGCCCGAGGCGCGCCGCTGGATGCCGTGCCTCAAGAAAATTGCTAAAGTCTGGGGCGTTACTGCCGCTATGATAGTCAGTTGACCAACTTGGAAATTGACTATGCCTGTCACACAAAACCACCAGCGACTGATCAAGGCCGCCACCAAACTGTTTCACACCCGGGGCTATGCTGCTTCCAGTCTGAAACATCTGGCCGCAACATCCGACGTGCCATTGGGGAATATTTACTACTATTTCAAAACCAAAGACGCACTGGCTGATGCCGTGGCCGAGGGACACCACGAGGTCTTTTGTAGCCTGTTTGCCGAACTCGAGGCGCGACATGCCGATCCAGGGCAGCGTCTGCTGGCCTTTTTGGAGTACCCGCGCGCGCAGCGCCACGTCTTCACCCAACGCGGTTGTCCGGTTGGTGCACTTGCGCTTGAACTCAAGAAGGCTGGTACTGATTCGTATCAGTCGGTACGCGCCATTTTTCGCCTGCAACTGGACTGGTTCACGGCCCAGTTTGCCTTGGTCGGTCGCAAGGACGCCGCTACGCTTGCCGAACACCTCGTGGCGGCATTACAGGGCGCAATATTGCTCAGTCATACGTTTAACGACCACGCGATATTGACCCGGCAGCTCACCAGCCTGCGCGCATGGTTGCAGCCCTTAGTCACTTCATAAACAACGAACAAAAACGTAAGCGAGCATAAATGATGACTCTTAAAACAGTATTCATACCGACGATACGGCTGATGGGGCGCTTACGCATCCCCGCCAAGTTTGCCGTGATTACTCTGGTGTTTTTAATCCCAATGCTGACCTTGATTGGTATCGTGGTGTACGAGCGAACCGAGGCGCTGGCGCGCACCGATACACAACGCCAGGGTCTGGTGCATGCAGCCTCGGTCAGGCAGTTACTGGATCAGTTGATCGGCCTGCGCGGCGAAGCGCAAAGCATCGACACTGCCAGCAGGCAGGTAAGGATCGGCACTGTGGGTATGGTTTTACAGCGCCTGCACGACGCCCAGATAGTGAACAGCAACAGCGTGGCTGCGCAGCAAACGCGTGAACTGGCGGAAACATGGCAGAGTTTTCAATCCACCAACAAACAGACAGGCAGCACACAAAATGCGACGCTGTATGAGCTCGTGACCGGCAGCTTGCACCTGATGCAAGTCGTCGCCGAGACGTATGGCCTGCAACTCGATGGCGAGGCGGACAGTCATTACCTGACCGAAACCGCCATGCTGCGCCTGCCCATGGTGTCCGAGAATCTCGGCCGGATCGCCGATACGGGCAGCACCGTGGTCCGCCAGGGCTCCTTCACACCCGAGGGTTACCTCGCGTTGACCGCGGCCATCAAGGATCTGGAAAATTCGCTGGCGCAAACCCGGCACAGCTTTGACAATGTTCGGCAGTCCAGTAGCGCGCTGGAGTCTGCTTTGCAGCCCTTGCACGCAGATGCCATGGTGCAGCTGCAAAGCGTGATCGATGCCACTCGCACAAAAATGCTCGATCCGGATAGCCTGCAAATCTCACTACCTGAATTCACCGCCCTGGTGGCAGCGACGCGGACGCACCTGGTGACGTTTTATGATGCCGCGTTTGCCAGCCTCGATGACGTGCTCGCGCAACGTCATGCGCGGCTGCAGCGTGAACGCGGGCAGGCGATAATAGTCACCGGCGTCATGCTCCTGTTGGCCGGGTATCTGTTTACCGGGTTTTATTTCTCGACCCGGGACACGATAGACCAGCTCGGCGACACAGTCGATCGCTTGGCCGAAGGCGATCTTACCGCGCGCGCCCGGGTCGGCACGCGTGACGAGTTATCGCAGATCGCCGGGCGCATCAATATCATGGCCGCACACTTCCAACAACTGGTCGCACAGGTCATTGCAGCCACGTACCAGGTCGATGACCGTGCACAGGCGAGCAGCACCGCCGCGCATGAAGTGCATGCCGGTGCAACGCAGCAAAACAGCGACATCGAGCAGGTGGCGCAGGCGATTCGGCAACTGTCGGACACGGTGCAGGAGATGGCCATCAATGCCAGCAATGCCGCCGACGCGGCGAAGGATGCCGATGAACAGGCAACGAGCGGCAAGGAAGTCGTAATACACGCCATGCGTACCATCAACCGGTTGGCGGAGAATGTCCAACAGGCCAGCGACGTCATTCAGCAACTTGAAACAGACAGTGCCACCATCGGCAGCGTGTTGAACGTCATCGGCGAAATCGCCGAGCAAACCAATTTGCTCGCCCTGAACGCGGCTATAGAAGCGGCGCGCGCCGGTGAGCACGGCCGCGGGTTTGCGGTGGTGGCCGACGAAGTGCGCAATCTGGCCAACAAGACCACCGATTCCACGGCGAAGATCCATGCGATTATCGATAACCTGCGCGGCTCGACCCGATCAGCGGTCGACATCATGTCAGCCGGCAGCGAGGCTGCGCAGGCCAGTGTGGCCGAGGCCGGCCAGGCCGCCGAGGCGTTGGAATCGATCACCCGCGCGGTCACAACCATCAACGACATGAATTTCCATATCTCCAGCGCCGTGGAGGAGCAAAGCGCGGTAGCCAGTGACATCCACCGCAATGTCGATGCCATCCGTAATATCGCCGCGAACACCGTCGGCGTGGCGGGACAGACACGCGAAACCATGGATGAACTACTGGCGATTTCCTGCCAATTACAAACACTGGTAGACCACTTTCGCGTCGGCGAAGCAGTGGAAGAGCACAACCGCGCCGGCTGACGACAAGGGTTTCGCCTGATAAATAGCATAGTGTGCCCGACGCGTGGGCTCGCACCACCTGACACAAAGGAGCAGGCATTAAGAAAGGGCGCCATAGCGCCCTTCTGTTACCGCTGACAAAAACCGCCGCGCCGGTCACTACTTTTCGGCGATATCCTCCAGCATTTAGGCATGGATGATCGCCTGACAAGGTCGGTATCCTTGACACTCTTGCCATTGGCCATGCACATCCGTTGGCTGCAATACGCCACTGGCATGTTTTGGTTGAGATCAGGAAAAGAGAAAATATTCCCTCTTCGCGTGCCTCAATAATAGAAAGCCTCTAATTGAGGTGTAAATACCACCGCCACAAAGGGCAAAGTACCGTAGCCCTAAGTTTAGATTATATGGTCATACGAGCTTCTGGGCGTGCGACTGGCGGATTTATGGCTTTTTCGGAGTCGTGTAAGGAACCTCTTTCTGAAACGATTCCCAGATAGTGTCATACCCTACGTAACCCTTTTCATTTGCCTCTTTCTGACGTGTTGTCAAAAAGCGCGATTTGCCTTCAGGAACTTTTGGTCTGGTTGCAGGTGCGTGTCCGCTCATAAGTAACCCCTTATTACTAAAAATCGCGATGGCCACTACAGGAAATTGCAGTTTAAAACTATCACGATATATACTGTGTACTTTACCTCTTTTGAAGCAGAATCATAATAGAATACTTCTATAATATTTTTTAATTGGGTATTCATATATCTAATAAAGGTGGTTTCCACAAGGGAATTGATGGCTTTAGCCTCGCCCACCATTCTACGTGATTCGCAATTAGAGCGCCGCGTCTATTCAGCCTATACGTTATAATCACCGGCTATGTTTAGTTAATTAATGAGAACACATTCCTGGAGAAAAATCTTGGCATCAAATAAAGGACGAGCCTACTTCGCACTTGCTGGTTATCACTTTAACCCCGATGACATCACCCGTTTGCTTGGCATAGAGCCCACCTCAGTCAATAGTGCTGGCGCCAGAAGCGGATTGGACAAACCCGTAATAAGCTCATGGGAATTGTCGACGGATACTGTCACAACGGAAAATGGCACTGATGAGGTCGATGTTTATAAACTGACTGACATCATCCTTAAGCAACTCGAACCCATTAAGGGAGAAATTCTGCAAGTGTGTAAAAGCCACAACCTGTCACCCAGAATCGGCGTGGTGCTGACCTTATCTATTGATAAGGATGAAACCTGCCCGGATGTAGGCTTCGGTGCCAGAATGATTAAATTTCTGGCCGAGATCGGGGCGTTTATTGATATAGATTATCGGCTTTCAGAACGGATTTGATATCGTGTTAACTATTTTTGTCTTCCCAGTAGTTAGCCCTGTTCCTTAAAATCCAACGCACGCCGCCTCGCGGATCCTCAACATCACCTTTGTATCTTGGCATGACATGCACATGTAAATGGTGAACGCTCTGCCCGGCAGCCTCGCCAACATTAATCCCGATATTGTAACCAGCTGGTGCGAACTCTTTGTCTAAAATAACTTTAGCCTTCTGAATAGCCTTACCAATAGCCAGCAACTCGCCTTCTGTAGCTTCAAAAAAAGAAGCAAAATGCCGCTTCGGAACTATCAATGTGTGACCAGAAGTCGCGGGGTAAGTATCCAGAAAAGTTATTGTGTATTCACATTCATCTAGAATTCTCTCATCCCTGAACTTGCAAAAAATACATTCATTACTCATGGCAGTCAGTTGTGCAACAAGGTTCGCGCCTTACTCAACTGCTCTTCGCAGTGTTTTAGGCACAATGGTTGAAGGACATGCGGAAAACACTCGATAATCAATTCAAATTCATCTGCAACTTCGTCAGCAAGCACTATATCTTTTGTTAATTCAGCGAGTACACCTTGTGCCGTTGCCTTATTGACTCGGCATAATACTGCCAGGTGAAAAGGAAGTTGTTGTTCCATGCATACCGTTAATGCCGTCTCATAGGCCCTAATTGCTTCTTCCAGGCGTTCGGGGTTTTTTTCGGACTCACCCAAATGATGCAGTACTGCGCCACGGTTATTATGAGTGGCGGTTAATTCAAGAGCGTAATCATCTGCATCGAATTCTGCCAGTGCATTCTTATAAGCAACAACCGACTTTTGGAAGGTACGGTTACCTTTGAGAAGACGACCGTATATATGAAAAGTCACACCCAGTTGAAACATTACCGAAGCCCATCGTTGCGGCGTTTCTTTTCGGGAATATTCCAATAACGCGGCAGAATAAGCATCAATGGATTTTTTCAATGATTTTGTGTCAGACTCCTGTCTGCCCAGCGCCTGCAGGGCAGAACCCAGATTAGATTGCGTTGCAGCCCAGTCAAGCGGTGAATCTTCCTGACTAAACACTTCCAGCGCATGGTTAAAGCATGCGATTGCCTTGTTAAATAAATCAGCATCCCTTTGTTGCTGCCCAAGTGCCGATAATATATTGCCAAGGCTATTTTGTGTTGCAGCCCAATCTGAAGGTGATTGCTGACGAATTTCCTCAGTCAATGTAGCCTCAAGCATATCGCGCGCATTTGTGAACACATTGGCACTGTAACGGTGTTGCTCAAAATTGCCGCGTGTATAAATAAAATTATCCGGCACGGTCACCCTATTGTCAGCGCTGACACTCCTGGCTTCATCATCAGAAACCAGGCTTTTATAGTATTCAATCGCTTTTTCCAGCGCCTTATTGTCTGGATAAAAAATATAATTATTTGAGAATTTCATTGATATCCGGATCCGCGCCTACTGCACCACCAAGTTCGATTTCTTCATCAGTTGCGTCACGTATGGTCAATACCTCCAGCGTGAAAATAACGTCTCTGCCACACAGCGGATTATTTCCATCGACGGTTAATGTTTTGTCATCGAAGCGAGTGACGATAAAATTTCTGGGCTCACCTTTTTCATTTTCCATGGTAATGGTCATACCGATTTCCCGATATTCCTCCGGGACATTTTCGATATTATCAGTAAACACCAGCGACTCATCTCTCTCGCCATATAACAGTTTAGTATCAACCGGCACTTCGATGACATCACCGACCTTTTTACCATCCAGCTCTTTAGTCACCTGTTCTGACAGAACATCGTTCACGCCGTGAACATAACCCAGGGGATAGTCAACGGTGACAAGTACGTCACCGGTTTTTTTATCGATGACCTTATAATTTAGTTCAACGAATTTTTCGTTTTGAATTGTATCTGACATAACTAGAATAGCCTGCTTTATATAAATCTGCCTTAGAACAACGTAGCGCCAAAGATTTTTACCTTGTCATTTTCATAACCCAGCACCAGTCTGCCCAGCCATTCACTTCCGTCCTTGCTGTTTCTCTGTTTATACAGAACTGTCACATACTCACCACGACGAATGATGCCAAGATATTCATAATCTTCAGACAGGTTTTTCGCCAGGTCGCTTCTTGCAAACTGCTTACCCATCTCAATTTCATTAGCACCCATTTGCAGAGCAGATGAAAAATTGCGGGTGAAAGCACCGTAATTTTTTTCATTCGAGTATTTGACAAGGTCAGCCCACATCGGGTTTGCCAGCGCTAAAATCTCTTCATCTGTTTTTTCAATAATATTCATCAAACAAGCTCCATCAAAAAACACAATGTTTTTCAATATTATTCACAGCAGTGATTATTCCGCTCTATATAATAATAAAAAAAGGACCAACACTAAACATGCCGGTCCTTTTTTAACGCAAATATTGTTACCCGGCTTGTAGTAAAATCAAGCCTTTATTTGCTTATTTCTCGTCATCACCTACCAGGTGGTAACAAGGTGCTTTTTCCATTGTGTACTCACCTGTGTTGCGATCACGATGAGAAACTGTCAGTACGTGCCAGTTTTCATCATCCAGCTTCATCGCATCACCACGGTAGTAGTAACCAGGCCAGCGAGTTTCCTTACGGAACAACGTATGCTGGAACACACTCTCAGAAGTACGGAAACGGTGCTTGAGTTCCCATGCACGCAGTAGTTCATGGATATCCTGAGCAGCGACTTTTTCCAGATCTTCCTCAAGAATCGCCATCTTCTTAAGACCGATTTGCAGTAGCTTTTCGTTGGTCATGTAGTTTACACCAAAACCACCACAGTACTCGTCCATCATCTTCTGCAGACGATCAAGCCCCTGACGTGGGTTGATGAAGTTAGGATTTACCGTACCGGCAACAACTTCGTTACTGCCTACAGTATAGGTTTCCAGTGGCTTGTAGATTTCCTTTTTACGGTCTTCAATCTGCTTCTCGGAAACACGGATGCCTTCTGCCTTGCCATCATCAATATATTTACAGGCAGCTTTAGCAGCCAGACGACCTTCAGTGAAAGAACCCGATGAGAATGCGTGTGGTGTACCACCTACCGCATCACCCGCGCCAAACAGACCTTCGACTGTAGTCATACGGTTGTAGCCCCAGAAATATTCATCTGGAGATACGTCTTCCGGACCTGAACACCATGCACCACAACCCGTTGCATGCGAACCCATTACGTATGGCTCGGAAGTTGTTAATTCAGGGTTTTCGTATTTAGGATCAACGTCAGTTGCAGCCCAAAGTACCGCCTGACCGACAGTCATACCCAGGAAGTTGTGCCAGCCGATCTCTTCAAGATGAGGATCCTGGAAGGCTTCCATAGTGACCATGTGGATCGGACCACGACCGGCATTTACTTCTGAAATAAATGCATGGTTACGCAAACAGGTCGGTATTGGCTTGTGAGACAAGTGCTGACCTTCCGTATCCAGATATTCTTTACCTACCATTTCCGTTAGAGCCGGGAACCACTTGGATTCATACTCTTCACCCAGACAGTTTTGTGTATAAGTCTTGAGGTGCAGGAAGTATGCGCCTACAGGACCATAACCATCCTTGAATCGAGCCAGTACGATACGGTTTTCCATTTGCGTCATCTTCGCGCCTGCTTCGATCATAAGACCATACGCAGAACCTGAAGACCATGGTGCGTACCAGACACGACCCGCACCTTCACCGACTGAACGCGGCTTGAAGATATTGGATGCACCACCGGCACCACAGATTACAGTCTTGGACTTGAATACATGGTAGTTACCAGTACGTACATTGAAGCCTACAGCACCCGCTATTCGGTTCTCTTTGGCGTCATCCATCAGCAGATGGGTTACGCAGATACGGTTGAATACCTTGTCTGATGATTTTTTCGCAGCTTCTGCAACAATCGGCTTGTATGATTCACCGTGAATCATGATCTGCCAGCGGCCTTCGCGCAGGTATGCCCCCGTCTTGGGGTTCTTCATCAGTGGCAGACCCCATTCTTCAAACTGATGTACAGCGGAGTCAACGTGGCGAGCCATATCGAACGCGAGATCTTCACGCACCATACCCATCAGGTCCATACGAGCATAACGGACGTGATCTTCCGGATTGTTCTCACCGAAGCGCGTACCCATGTAACAGTTGATAGCATAAAGACCCTGGGCTACCGCACCTGAACGATCGATATTGGCTTTTTCTGCAATGACAATTTTCTTGTCCTTGCCCCAATATCTTGCTTCAAATGCCGCACCAGTACCGCCTAAACCAGCACCAACGACCAGGACGTCAATATCGTCTTCAATAATAGTTTTGTAGCCCATTAGTAATATACTCCTGCTTTCAATGTCAGGCCATTGGACTCGAGAGTATGGAGACCACCTTCATCGAGACGAATGTATTTAGGTTCGTTGTACAGCAGATGACTGTCGCGCATCTCCTGGGTAGGCGCAGACTCATCAGCAAGCTTGGGAATAAATTTGCCCCAGGGCCTGGTCGTGATAGGCGCCAACAGCTCCATGTCTTTTTTACCGTTGCGGAACTTGATGCGCCAGGCAATGGTGCCCTTTTCTTCATCACGAAGAACGCGTACCGAGTGGCCCAGTGGAGCGAAATCTGCATAGCCACGTACATCGATTGCCTGATGAGGACAGGCTTTTACGCAGGAATAACATTCCCAGCACATATTAGGTTCGATGTTGTAGGCACGTCTAAGTGTTTTATCGATGTGCATGATGTCGGAAGGACAAATATCTACGCATTGCCCACAACCATCACAACGAGTCATATATACAAAAGTTGGCATAATATTTCTCTACTTTAAAGTTGATTTAGTTAAGTAAGTGTTAGTAGTGGTTTGGTCTTTCACGCTTGATACCAAGACCCATATTAGGTGGGTTCTTGCCCATGTACTCAGGGATATCCGGAAATCTTTTCTGTACATCAGGATCCGTCAAATCAAAGTCAGCAGGCAAATTCTCTCTTGAACCATCGGCTCGGGTAACTTTTTTCTGAAAAGCGGCCGCAGGCTTGAAGAACATATGTGCAAATTTGGACCATAGTACGCCGCCAAACAGGACCGTGCTTGACAAGATAAACAACGCGAAGGCTATGGTTGATGCCATAGAGACACCTTGTGACTGCAGATATGACCAGATTAATCCGAAAGTTGCAGTGGCGAGCAGCGAGAGAATAAACAAATCTGCACGTTCCAGGCGATACCATGGCAGGCCTTCCGAAGAAACATCAACCCGGATGAAAAACCAGAACCAGTAGCCGCCAATAGCCAGCATCAGCGCGCCCGTATGCCAGAGCCTGGGGAGGATGGCAGGCGCAGGTGTTTCAGGAGCTGAATAGCCAAAAATCAGAATGGCGGTGGTAACAACAAACAGAATGAAACCATACATGGTCAACAAATGGGAAAGTCTGCGTCTTACGTTGCAGAATTCAGAAGAAGTCAACACTTCACTTGCTACTGTTGAAATTGCAAGACCTGCTTTTTCCCCGGCACCCACTGACCGCTTCGCACTCGCCTGTGCCTTTTTCGCATTCTCGAAAAAGTACCGCGCACTTTTCTTATGAATCATGTCAAGTATTGTGCCACCTATAACCAGCAGTACCATCAAAATGAGATACCCCTGCATTACATTGGGTGGTATAGATGCCGAAAGCTCGGCAAAAGGATTGGTCGTGAACATTTGGATTATCCTCTAAATATTATCATTGTTGACCACAAAATTATTGGCCGACAGGTTATCTTTAAAATGGGCAGACGTCGAGCATAGTAAGCCTAAGCCCCTATACAAAAAATCTATACCCCCCTGTTACATGTATGTCTGTCGTTGCGGCAATTGAATCACCCTGCGCGATGGCAAGGTGCGCTACGTCCAGGGTAACCCACATCACCCATAATTAAGGTTGAAATCTGCGCCAAGGGCAGTTCGGGCACCATGAAGCAGTGTTCGCCGGCCGCGACCAGACGCAGACCCTCACCGGCATGTTAGCCAAAAATTTGAGCATTTTAGATTATAAACCCTCTTTTCGCTGAAAAACCACCCCGAGCACCCCCAAACCAACCTGATATGTCTCGGCCAGGCTTCACACATCTCGCCCGGCGCGGTTGCCTGACCGGCGAGATAGGTCGGATTTCAGCCCTTTGGGAAGGGTTTCCTCGGGCCGGTGGCACTGGTAACGGACAGCGCCCGAACCGATGCCGGCCAGCCATGCCGAGGCGCGATGAGACATGGGTCTCAGGTCGTCCTTGCGATCTTAACGCCTGGAATGTCGGCGTGCACGCTATCGGCCTTGTCATCCTCTTTCATGTCCACCTTGCTCTGCATCTGCGCCTGACCTTCCTGGAGCAAGCCCCCCCTGGGCAGGTCGTCGATGTCGCCTAAAGAGCTTGGCGGTGAGGTTGGCCATGTGGTCTCTCCTGTTCAGGTTTTGACCTACGGAAACTGCGTGTACTTATGTGCGGCAGCGTACAGAGGTATTTGCGCAACCCGGATACGCTGTCACAGCAAATTTCAGGGGAAATCATATTGTTACAACTAATTTGTGGTATTTGTTATGGAAGCACCATTGGTGAAATGACATTAGCATGAGTCGCCTTCAATACACGCTGTATCAAAATGAAATATAAGAATTTTCTTATTATTTATATCCGCGGGTCATCCGCCTCAGACCATAAATAACCTATATAGAGGGTACTCATGAAAGTTAAATTAATTACCGCCGCTGTGGCCGCTGTCATCACGGCTTGGGCGCCAGTCAGTATGGCCCGCCAATCTGTGGCGCTTCCCTATTTGTTCGGCGACGCGCCAGGTGACAGCGTTGGGCAGGATACGGGTGTTGATACGACGGGTGCCGGGCTCTTGACGATCAGGCCTGATATCAACATCAATACGCTTAACGATGTTGGCGGCGGTATTACAAGCAACACCAACAATGTGGCCAGTATCCTGTTCGAGGGCAACTCGACGGTGACGGGATTCACGGGGACGAGCGCAATCAGGTTCAACGCCATCACGGCCGGCGCTAACGCGACAACGGTGAACTTCAACGGGGATGTTTTTACAACCACGTTCAATGTCAGCGGCACCGGGACCGTCAATTTCAATGGCGACCTCAATCGGGGCATTGTTGCGGCCAGCACCATTATTCAAAATGATGGTTTTATTAATATCGGTTCAGGTACGCTGTTCAATAGCGCCATCACAACCCTTACCGCCAACACTGGTACTTTGACGCTCAACGGTGGCAGTAGCGTGAATGGTGCGATTGGTGGCGCAAGCGGCCTGAAACAAATCAACGTGGTCGGCGGCAATGCCTCGGTGATCGGCGCAGTACAAGCGCTAGGCTTCAACCTTGGTGCGAATACCTTGAACATCAATGGGGCGTTAACCATTAACGCCGCCGGGACAATTTCAACCACGTTTGCCAGCGATGCTGTATTCGGCAAGATTGTCGCGACCGGTAACTCTGCCATCGATGCCGGTGGCGTTACCGTGAGTACGACCGTCACGGGCGCACTGACAGAGGGAACCACTTACCGGATTGTGGAAGCACCGTCTGGCACCAATGCCGCCCCGGTAACCGTTATCAACAATAGTCCACGTTACACGTTTTCCGGCCTGCCGACGACCCTTGGCAACGTTGACATCATCCTGAGCAACATCGCGCCCCTCGAGACGCTGGTCACCGCGCCTGGCGCTTTGGCAGTCGCCTCCATCCTGAATGAGAATGCGCCGGTCGGCTCCGATCTTCGGGTCATCCAGGACGCAATTGCCGTACTTCCCACCACGGGCGCCATCAATAACGCGCTGGCGCAACTCGCCCCCGGCGACACCAATCTGGCAGCGCCTTGGGTGGCAGCACAGACGACGCGACAGTTTGACGACCTCTGGATGGCACAGGTGGATCAGATCCAGGCTGCCTGTTGCGATGCCAACTGTGGGCCCAACAAGCCCAATGTGCCAGCAGACTTGTATGCGTGTAAGGACGCCGAGCAAAAAGGCAAGTGGTGGGCGAAGGGCTTCGGCAGGCAAGGCGAGCAGGGCGACGTCGCCAACATGAACGGGTACGATACCGAAACCTACGGTTTGATGATTGCCCATGACAAGCCGCTGAATAACCAGACCCGCGTCGGTTTTGGCTTTGGCTATGCGGAGAGCGAGATCGATGGCAACCATACATCGAGCAACACGGATATCGATTCTTACCAGATCACGGGTTATCTGCATCATGCACCGGGGCTCTGGTATGTCCAGGCGGCATTGACGGCCGGCGTCAATGATTACGAAAGCACCCGTCACATCGTCTTTCCGGGAGTGAATCGTACGGCGACGTCCGACTACACCGGGCAGCAATACTCAGGCATCGTCACCGTGGGAAGACATTACCAGGTGAACGAAACAACCATCACGCCGCTCGCTTCATTGCGAGCGTCCCACATCCGTGTAGGCAGCTATACGGAACGTGGCGCGGGCGACGTGAGCCTGCGTGTCAAGAGCCAGGATTATGACTTTGTTCAGTCCACCCTGGGCGTGAAGGCGGAGCGTATCATTCGCTCCGGCAACAGCACTTACGCACCCGAGGTGCACGCCAAGTGGCTGCATGATTTCAACTCGACGACGATGGAGCAGGATGCGAGATTCACCGGTGGCGGCACAATCTTCAACACGCAAGGGATCAAGCAGGACCGTGATTTGTTCAACGTCGGCGCGGGCGTCACGTTTCTGTCATGCAACTGTGACAAGGCTTCATGGACAGTCAAGGGACTCTATGACTATAAGTGGAATGACAGCGAATACTCATCGCACCAGGTATCGCTCATTGCAAGCCTGGAGTTCTAAATGCTCAGCGTTTGAACTTGCACAACAGCAGATCCTGGGCATTAACCTCAGGTCTGCTTTTTTTTATTCAACCCCCTGCAATTGCCCTGTCTGCAGCCTTGTAGATCGGCGTCACTTCCATTCAAAAGCACATTGGTCTTTCCGCGCCATTTGCATTGATTTTACTAATGAACTAAAGCAGCATGTACGGCAAGGGCCGCCGGATCGATTTTAACCGTCTGTCTGATTGCGCACACAGACAATCCTGGCGTCTATACTGACGTACGACATCGAGTATCCGCCCTGCCGGTTCTGCAAGGAGGGCGAACATGGACAATAACTGGAGAACGCGCTTGGATGCACCTCACGACCCCCACCAAAATCACCTGCTTGACGCCCTGTCGGCAGCGGAATACGCGTGCCTGCTGCCCTATCTGGAATCGGTCCTGTTGCCGCTTGGCCAGGTGCTATACGAATCCGGCGAGCAGATGTGTCATGTCTATTTCCCCACCACTTCGATCGTGTCCCTGCTCTATGTCCTGGAGGATGGTGCATCAGCTGAAATCGCCGTAGTCGGCAACGAGGGCATCGTCGGCGTCTCCCTCTTCATGGGCGGCGAAACCACGCCCAGCCGGGCCCTCGTGCAAAGCGCAGGTCATGCGTATCGCTTGAAGGGTCAGTTTCTGAAGCAGGAATTCAATCGCTCCGGCGAGTTGCAGCATCTATTGCTGCGCTACACCCAGGCCTTGCTGACCCAGATGGCGCAGACTGCGGTATGCAACCGCCATCATTCGGTGGATCAGCAACTGTGCCGCTGGCTGCTGCTGAGCATGGACCGCCTGCCCTCCAACGAGCTGACCATGACGCAAGAGTTGATCGCCAACATGCTTGGCGTCCGCCGCGAGGGTGTCACCGAGGCCGCTGGCAAGCTGCAGCGTGCCGGCTTGATCGAATATCACCGCGGCCGCATCACCGTGCTCGACCGGGCAGGCCTGGAGGCGCGGTCCTGCGAGTGCTATGCGGTGGTCAAGAAGGAATCTGATCGCCTGCTCCAGTACGTCTGACCGATCGGCAGTGGCGTGACGTTCAGGAATAATTGCCATATACATCCGGATCGGGCGTTTGCTCCCGTTTAAATGCATGGCGTAACACAACTCCCCATGAAATCCGTGCTTCTCGCGAAGGTCGTTTTTCCCGTCTTTTTGGGAAACAGGACTGGGCGAGGCCATTGCATGCCTCCCGGCACCATCCATCGTCACTCCCGGCGCCCTCGACAACTGCTCCATGCGTTGCTCTCGACAATTGCTCCTGCATTGTTCTGCCTTCATCTATCCAGGGTTTATTCTTTCTTGCCCCACAGCTCTTCCAGTCGCTGGTCCCTTCCACAAGTATAGCGATAAAATTTGTAACGGATTGGATTCTTTTTGTAATAGTCCTGGTGGTATTGTTCGGCAGGATAGAATTCCCCCGCCCTGGTGATCTCCGTTACAACAGGTTCTGCGAATGGTCTGGATCGCTGCAGGGCCTCTTTGGAGACTCCCGCCAATTTCCGTTGTTCTTCATTGGTATAAAAAATGGCAGTGCGGTACTGGTCACCTTTATCGCAAAATTGCCGTTCCGGTGTAGTCGGGTCAACACTGTGCCAGAAGACATCCAGAAGTTTCTCATAACTGACCCTGGTCTCGTCATAGGTGATTTGCACCGCTTCCGCATGGCCGGTACTACCTCCGGAAACTTCTTCGTAAGTCGGATTTTTCTTTTCTCCACCGATATATCCGGAAACCGTATTCACCACTCCGGGTACCTTGTCGAAATCCGCCTCCACACACCAGAAGCAACCGCCGGCAAAGATGGCAGTCTCATGGTTTGCGACAGCTTTCGCCTCATTCCCGGGATTTTGCTGTGCGATGCCAGTAACGGGCAGGAGCGCCCCGACCATCAGAACCAGCCATAAACGAAACATGATGTTCTTCTCCATTTAATCGTTCCTATAATCAGGCCGGAATGAATTTGAGCGCCAGGCCATTGTTGCAATAACGTTTTCCGGTCGGTTCGGGGCCGTCATTAAAGACATGCCCCTGGTGTCCTTCACAGCGAGCACAATGATATTCTGTCCGAGGCCAAATGAGTTTAAAGTCCAGTCTGGTCTCCACGGCATCGGGCATATGGGTAAAGAAACTCGGCCAACCGGTTCCGCTGTCGTATTTCATATCCGAGGTGAATAACGGCAATTCGCAGGCGGCACATACATAGGTGCCTTCGCGTTTTTCATCATTCAGGGGACTGGAAAACGGCGGTTCGGTTCCTTCCTTGCGAAGGATATGATATTGCCCCGGCGTAAGGATTTTCTTCCATTCCTCATCGGTCTTGATGATTTTTTCCACGGAAGACTTTTCCTGTTTTTCTTCACGGGTAAAAGCCCCGACGCCAATCAGGGAAGCAGCAGAGATGCCTGCCAGGCTAATGATGAAATGTCTTCTATCCATGCGTATTCTCCCATTCCGTTGCCAATATCCAGAGAAAAAAAGGATGTTGATCAAGGCAGAGTGAATTAACCAATATAGACAGTTACTTTGCTTGTTTGGTTCCTTGGGAAATTACTGGTGGAGAATTATGGTTGCCATGGGTGTATGCGACCAGCATGCACCCTTTTCCTTCAGGTGATCCAGGAACTTCTGGATCACCACCGGGTCTTCGATGCAGGCAATGGCTTTCATGTCGCCACCGCATTCCCGGCAGGTCTCAATGTAACGTGAATGGATTCACTAATGCCGTGGGCGCTGGGATGCGCAGGAGCGACCGATATTGAACACACGCTTCAAACGCTGCGCCCATGTTAATCCCAGGGATGGCATGTATGCCGGTTTTGCAGGAGAAAAAACGGCCATCAATGCGCGCCGTTCGGTGGGCGTTGGCGGTTCATCGGGTACCTTGGCCTTGCCCCGCTTCGCCGTCGTCACCAAGCGCGATATTGGCTGTTGGGGGCAAACACGCCATGGAAACAGGTGAGATTGACGCGCGGCTTCGGCGCCGCTATCTTACTAGTCGTAAGTCCTCTCCTCTTCGGTTGAAAAGAGTAATTGCTGTTCTATGGCTTCGACCGGCATTCCAATCGCAAATCCCTGTGCATAATCAATGTCCAGTTCCCTCAAGAGGTCGAGAAGGTTCTCATCTTCGACATGCTTTGCCGTTACCTGTATCTCTTTCTCACGCGCCAGAGCAACAATATCCCTGACTAGCTTCTGCGCGCCTTGTTGCGTAGATAGATTCCGGATCAAATCCCCGTTGATTTTTATCATGTCAACAGGGAGCTGCTGAAGGAACTGGCGTGCCGGGCCATGGCCGAAATCGTCAAGCACTACAGGGCAGCCAATGGTCTTTAATTTTGAAATGAGCGTGCGGGCCTGATTGAGATATTCAAGCGCAGTCGCCTCCGTGATCTCGATATGCAACTGACCGGACCTGAGAGAGTTTTCATGTATTGCCGCTTCGATGTTCTCGAACAATTGCGGGTCTTCAAGTGAAGAGCGTGACAGGTTGAGCGAGACCCAGATCGGATGTTGTGACAGGGCACCGATCTTTCGTGCAGTTTTGCGAATAACCATGCGGTCGATTGGCACAGAAAGGCCGAAACGCTCCGCGGATCCCAGGAATAACCCCGGGCTGATGAGCTGGCCATCGCGATCCTCCATGCGCAAGAGGGCCTCGTAGCCCGGAGTGGTATTGTCGGACAAGCGGAGTAGCGGCTGATAGAGCAGCAGAAATTGATCATTTTCCAATGCTCTGCGCAGTCTGACTTCCCACTGGACATGCTCCTGCACACGCGCCATTTCCTGTTGCGACGATGAGTAAATGCGCCAGCAGTTACCGCCGGTGGACTTGGCTTCATACATTGCGGCATCTGCGTACGTGACGAGCTCATCAAGGTCGGTGGCATGGTCAGGAAACAGCGCCATGCCGATACTGGCACTCGGTCGTAATTTGCGTTCACCGAGGTCGATATCAGTATCATTAAATAAACGGAGCAATTTATTTGCCACCTCGGTTGCTGCCTGACTGGACGTCTCGGGAAGAAGAATGGCGAATTCATCACCACCCCAGCGAGAAATGATATCTGTAGCACGAAACGTCCTGGTTAACAGTTCCGATACCGCCACCAGATAGCGATCGCCAGCGATATGACCATAGTTGTCGTTGACAAATTTGAACTTGTCCAGATCCATGAATATGAGGATTGCACTGCGCTGGTAACGTAGGGCGATCAGCATCCATTTTTCGAGTTCATTCTGAAAACGTCGACGATTAAGTAATCCGGTGAGTGCATCGTGCTCGGCCATATGAACGATTTTATCGTTGGCTTCTTTTGCCTCATCAAGCGCCCGTCTCAGTGATTCTGTTTTGGCTGCTACCTGTTGTTCCAGCGATGCAGAAAATTTCAGGAGCTTGTCCTGGCGAATACCGGCGAGACGTGCGAACAGGCTCAGGAAGAAAGGGGCGGTATCAATGAAATACAGCAGGCGGTTTTCATGCGCGGTTACAATCATCGCAACAGGACCTGGGCCGCCTGGGAGATCACCTATGAGATAGAGGTAAATAATTGCGCCAACCGGGAAACACAGCCCGAAAAAGGCACCATAAAGTGTGTATTTTGTGGTTTCGCTTAGTGGCAGCATGCGATATCGACTATACCAAATTATATGTTTCTTGAATTCAAGTTTTACGTTGCGATTTTTCAATGCCGAATATGCGATGTTTCACTATCATTAAAGCCGAATTCGTCGTTTAATCGCGGCGTCTGGTGCAAGCTATTGATTACACTAGGGATCAAAAAATGTCCGCTTAACTAAAGGTGAAGCCAGGGTTTTATGAACCCCCTGTGAAACCAATATCTCGTCCCATGCATCCATGTTTAAACCACGGATTCAGGTTAAGTACTGAAAGCATCAGTAATCACAACAAACAGTCAATGGATGGAGAATAACCGATGGCCGACACAAGCGCTGAAATAAATAAATTGCGGCAGGATATGGACGCGTTACGCGCCGATGTAAAGTCCCTCATGAACTCATTAAAGGATATGGGTGTCGAACGAGGCCAGGAGGCTGTAAACCGCGCCCGGCAGGCAGGTGAATCGCTGATGGAGGGTGCCGAAGAGCTGCATCAGAAAGCGGGTCGACATATCAGTGATCGTCCGTTAACCTCGGTATTGTCTTCGTTCGGGCTGGGGTTTCTGATCGGAATGTTGCTGGATCGACGGCACTGATTGATTCGTGCGCAATCTCATCCAGTTATTTCGCGACACCATCGTCGCAGAGTTCGCCAGGTTACGCCTTGGTCTTTTTAGTATTGCTGCCTCTCTGATACTGCTGGCTGTGGCGGGCGGCATCTGCCTCATCGGGTCCGCCTTTCTGCTGTATGGCGTGTTTGATTCACTGTCCCGCCTGATGCCGACCTGGATGGCAGGTGGACTCATTGCGTTAGGCGTCACCGTCATTGCCATGCTACTGGCGTATTGGGGTCGTCAGCGGCTTGTGGTTCGCTCGTTGTCGCCGCCCTTGGCGGATGCTACTAGCACTCCGGCCGCCGAGCAGATGCGCAAAGTGGCGGAAAGCGGCATCAATGCCGGAGAGTTGCTCAAACGCAGCGGGCTGCGGCCGGGCGACCTGGCGATAGCCGCCTTTATCGCAGGTTTGGTGATGAGCAGGAGCACGCGCGAACGTAACAAGGCACAGAAGAATTAAAGGGGGTTGGTGACAAATCCTAATAAAAATAATTCTCGTTTGTCACTGACCGCTTTTACGTCGACCCCTTTTACGCAAGACCGTCGCGCAGGACCCAGAGCGAGGGAGTATCGGGTTCCATGGCCACGTCGTGCTGCTGGCCATTGACGTTGAGTTGCAATATGATTTCCCTCCATGATGCGAAGGGACGGATGTCATATTACGCTAACACCAATCGGTATGCCGCTCTATGACCTGTGATCGTATATTCGAAATGACTAATATTTTTTTAACTGCCTGTATTGCATAACAATGCCGTCTCAATGGCAGGCCTGCTGTGCCAGGGTTTGTGACGCCGGTGTGAAAACTGGATTGCCGGACTCGTCCAGGCTCACGCGTACGACCAGGGGCGTAGTGGTGACCGGGTCCGCGTCCGGGCGGGTGACATGGATGACCACGTCCACCGGCTGCTCACGTAACTGTTCCGCGCTGATCGGGAACTGCGTGCCGAGACCGCGCACTCCCTTGACGGCATTGTCGAAGCCCAACCGTTTCCAGATGCCCAGGTCTTCGGTGGGCACATGGAAGGTGCCGAACAGGTTACGACCGCTCTCCGACCAGCCACCTTCGCGGTGTTCCACGTGCTCACCATCCACCCAGCGATCATAGGTCCAGTTCACGGTCAGCGACCAGTCCTGGTACAGATGGTAAATCAGGTAGCGCACTGGGCCAGCGCGCTGCCCTTGCGCATCCTGCAGGAACACGGTCTGAAATGTGCCGTCACCGGGGGTCGCGTCGATCATGCTGCTGATCAGCAGGCCGTCGGGAGTCATGACACCACCTACCTTGACATGCGTGGTACCAGCGGCATCCGTCAGCATGACCTTGTCGCCGTCCGCCACCGGGTCATCCCGGATCTCCGGCCCTTCTGCTTCCTCGTCACCACCAGCGCTGCCCAACAGGCCGCCGCCACCACCGAGCATACCGCCGAGTAACCCGCCCACGGTCTCTTCCACCTTGGCCTGGGTGTGGGCGCCACTGCCCACCGCGTCATTACTGCCCACGCGTATGGCATCCGTCGCCGCCGGTTCGGGACAGGCCGCACGCTTGTTGCATTTCTCGCGGACACAATCCTCCAGTGCCTTGGTCAGGCGATTAATTTCATCACGAGTATCATCCAGCTGTTTGTCCAGGGCATCAATCTTGCGGCGCAGGTCAGCTTCTTTCTGCTTGAATTCCTGCAACTGCTTTTCAAGTTTTTTAATTTTCTCCCTGGCGCGCCGGGCGGACATCGAGTCTCTTTCATAGGAATCGATGACTTTGCCATCACCGTCTTTCGTGGTGACACGCACCTTGCCGCCGCCAATGTTCTCCGCGCGCTTGGTGAGCCCGCTTTCTGGATCAAAGCTCTCGGCAAGGGCACCTTTCTGCGCTTCAATGCCAGCCTGCAGTTCCGCGATATCCTCGCCGATATCCGCCTGTTCCAGTTGGTTGTCAATGGCCTGTTGTTCCACTTCTCCCTTACGCCGATGCAGATCACCTAAACGCTGCGTGGCCGTGTTCAACTGATCGGCAATGTCCTGGCACTCGGGACAAGGGTTGTCCACGCTCCACTTGGGCTTGGGCTCGGGCTCGGGCTTGGGCTCGGGCTCGGGCTCGGGTGCCGGTCTGGGCTTTGGTTTGGGGGCAACTGGCGGCGTCGGTGTGCCTGAAGATGGCGGCGTGCCGCTACCACTGGTGGTGCCGACGGTGGATGTGGAGGTGCGTGGCGGATAACACTGACGACGGATGTCGTTCATTACCCGGCGCAGGGCCTGCAGGTTCTTGGTGCGATTCCGCTGCAGGCGGTTGGACAGGTATTCACCCTCGGCTTCCAATTGCGCAAAGGTCCAGCTGCCGAATTGCGGCAGATCGAATGTCTTTAGCATGGCGAAGGCGAAATTCTGGCCACCGCCGTCGCGGGCATCCTTGAAAATCGCGCCGAGCAGGCGCAAGGTGCTGGGGCAAGGGTTCCGTACCTTGTCCCAGTTGTCGATAATGTGTTCGATGGAGGTCAGCGAGCCACCCGCCATGGGAGCTCCCGCCTCGTTAAGGAATTTTCCCAGCAGGTCCGCGACACCCTGGGTGCCGGTACCGGTAGGGCCGGACCAGCTGCCGACAGGCAGCGCCAGGCAAACCAGTAAACATGTAACGGAAAAGAATTGCTTCCACCAGGCTGACTTCACTGAAGCACTCCTGCCGTGTCCGATGGGGTATGAGCATAACGTTACCACTGCTCGGTGCAACCATGCAATAGCCGGGGTAAATGTTAGCAAACCGGAAACCTGTCAATTTCATCATTACATAGGCGATATAGATGCTTACCAGCACCACGTTAATATTGCCCAGGCGCGGATCAACGGAAACATGCCACACCGACACAGCGTCGCTTTAATAACATGTATACCACGAGAAAACCCCCGGTAAGTTTCAGCACGATGTTGCCACCATCACCCGGGGACACAAAGGGACAGTCCGTTGGCGTACCACTGCAAGCACCGAGAGAGGTACTGCCCGGGACTTCCGGCAGGCCTGGCGCGTTGCTCGGTTCACTATTGGTGGCAGTGGGCACGGCGTGGCCATGGTGACCATGCATTGCAAGGCGAGTTTGTAGACTCACCGGGAATCAATCATATTTTCAAAAAGATAGCTTCCTACCGATTCGTATGAACCCTACTCCCACTCTATTGTAAATAAGCCTTTTTTATCTTTTATTTTCAAAGACTTATTTTCCCGTTAATTGATAATACCATGAAAAATACCATGCTCAGAAATTTCTTAAAAATAATTTCATTTCTTGCCTAATGATCCATCTAAAAAGTCCGGGAACCAAGCAGATCGGGGCAAAGAGCGTCCAACTCTGTGGAGATACTCCGCACTACCTATTTTACAGTATCTCTACCGACGCCGCCTAAAGAGTTTGTAGTCATTCTTGACGACTAAATCGAAATGCTCAGAGTGATTCCCGGGCAGGCCATCCATCTTGCTAATGATGCTTGAGTAAC
Organism: Sulfuriflexus sp.; assembly: GCF_032250955.1. NCBI lineage: Bacteria > Pseudomonadati > Pseudomonadota > Gammaproteobacteria > Chromatiales > Granulosicoccaceae > Sulfuriflexus > Sulfuriflexus sp. Next base: position 41,432 of record NZ_JAVVES010000009.1, read on the forward strand.
GAGGCTGCTGGACTATTTGCCATCTCCCCCTACCCAAATCTGCAGGATGTACATCAACCACGAATCGGTCTTGAGAAGAATGGCCCTGAGCTGCTCATCGGTCAGCTCTGTCTCCAATTCGTGGACCCGGTTGAACAGCTCGATCAGCTTCACCAGTGCCCGAGTGTCGTGCATCAGGAAGTCGGTCAGCGGATCGTTGTTCAGCTCCCGACAGACATACAGTACCCTGGCTCGACGGGTTGGCTTGCCCTCATGTAACAGGTCCTTATGATTGGTAATCCCCGGAATCCATGCGGCAACGAACTCGTCGGGAGCCAATCGTCTGAGCAGATGGTTCCACAGCTCTCTGAGCGAGCTCAGTATGTGCCTCGCCCGGTCGGCATTGTTTCCATGCAGGGCGTCCCGAGCGCCGATGTACGGCCGAGCGAGTCCTGGATCGACCTGCTGTAGGAGAGCGATGCAGCCCGATGTTTCCAGCTCCACCTCTGTGACAAGCTGAATTTCCGTTTCGGCATCTTCCTCATCCCGTTCATCCAAGGGGCGAAGGGTCTCGAGCGCGAAGCTCGTGGTGTAGATTTCACGGGTAGCCCCAGGCAAAACGAAGGAAGGCAGGCGCGTAATGTCCGAGATATCGTGTAACGACTCCGCGAGGCTTCCATAAGATGCCGCAACGTGGGCTATCGAATTCTCCAGCCCCGAGATGACCGGCATCTCGATTTGGAAACGACTCCTTATGGCTTCAAAATCGATGCCTGCCATGAGCCGTTCCGTGGCGGTCAGTTGCAGAGAGGCATCGCACAAGGTCAGCTTGGCAGATGCCTGCAGTTGGGAAATTCTGGAAAAGTCCTGTTGAAGAGGTTTCAACTGGTCGAGCCAAGATTGATGAGCGGCATACAGACTCTCGGCAATGCGGCTCGATGCGGTGGCCTCTTTTATCACTTCCTGCCAGTGTTGATTAGCACTGGCGATCTCCTTTATCCGGGCTGCTGCTCCAGACATTTCGAGGGCGCGACTGATTTCCAACTGCTGACGGCGGATGGGTTCCATCGTGCGTTCCATCTGCTCGATCACGCTTAGGTAGGATGGCTTGACCAGAGGGTTGATGGTCTCCATGTCATTATGGAGCTTGGCGAGAGCGGCTTTGGCTGTTTTGAAATCGTCGGGCATGGCTTCCTATCCTTATGGCCCATCAGCGTCATTCTTGCCTACCAATGAGCCCAGCATCTGCTTGAGGAATGCCGCCCGGGAATCTATAAATGACTCGAAAGCCCCGAAAGAAAGATCGGTCCCCGTTGGTATCAAAAGATCCTCCTCTTTCGTTCCATTCTGTTTGGCCAGCCATTGATTGAGCGGCTCATCTTGCTTGGATTTGTTCTTGGAAGAATTCAGCAGATGAAGATTGGCGATACCGTTCCAGTTCTCGATATTTTCATAGAAGGGGCGGCCTCCCGGATTTCCAAATCCGACGTGCAAATCCAATCTTTTCTTTCTGAAGGATGCAGACGGATGCAGGTGGTCGATATCGAGAGACTGAGTGAAATCCAAGTCCGGAAACAAGAGCGCCAAGATCGAAAAGCAGGAAGAGTCGTCTTTTTGGGTTTTCAGCAACCTGTCGATGAAGTCGTCATCAAAAATAAGATCCTTTGCCGTGCCTCTGTAGTCGATGACTATTTCATCCAGTGGGAAACCCACTGTGCTTGAAAGACCCGATCGAATGATTTTCCGCAAATTGGTCAGCAGTGCGTCCCCTTGACCGCCGAACACACCCTTGAGCAAAGACATGTGGAGCCACTGTCGAATTCGCTTCCGTTCTTCCTCGTGCCGAGCCCTGTTGTTGATGTCCGTATATAGGCCAGGGTGTGTGAAAACTCGATTCCAATTATAATCATACCTTCCAACTGATGGGGGTATCCAATGAGCGGATTCATCGAAGGTGCATGCCGAGCACAAGCCACATTATTCCCTGATCGTCTGGACGATTACATTACCGAAGAAAATACTATTCGAGTCATCGATGCTTTTATCGATAGTCTTGACCTTTCGAAATTAGGCTTTAAGACAGTGTCCGCTGAGACGGGCCGCCCAGCTTACCACCCATCCACCATGCTCAAGTTGTTCCTTTATGGTTATCTAAATCGTATTCAGTCATCACGCCGATTGGAACGCGAAGCGGGTCGTAATGTTGAGTTGATGTGGTTGCTGGGGCGTTTGGCGCCAGACTTTAAAACCATCGCTGATTTCAGAAAGGATAACAGCAAAGGCATCAAGAACACCTGCCGATCATTCATCGACCTTTGCCGCCAAATGAATATGTTCACCGATGCCATAGTTGCGATTGATGGCAGTAAGTTCAAAGCGGTCAATAGTAAGGAAAATAATTACACACCGAAAAAATTGCAGTTTCACATAGAGCGCGTTGAAAAGCATATCGATGACTATTTAAAACAGCTGGATGTTGCTGATCAGAAAGACGATCAGGTCGTCGATGACACTTCGATCAAAGACAAAATTTCCTGGTTAAAAAATAGACTATCTGAACTTAAGATCATGGAAAAGGAAGTTGATAACCATCCTGAAAAACAGCTCTCAACCGTTGACCAAGATTCCCGGCTCATGAAAACAAAAGGGATGACAAGGGTCGTTTGTTACAACGTGCAAAGCGCGGTTGACACCAAGCATCATTTAATTGTTGCCCATGAAGTCACGAATAAACCGGATCGAGGACAGCTGTGCCAGATGGGGAAACAAGTGCAGTCTGCGCTGGGAAAAGAAGCCGTCACTGTTATCGCGGATAAGGGTTACTACAGCGGTCCAGACATCAAAGACACTCAGGACGCTGGTATGACAGTACTGGTACCCAAAGGTGATACATCAGGTAGTGAAAAGAAAGGGATTTTTAACCGCTCACTGTTTCAATATGATGCCGATAAAGATGTTTATATTTGTCCTGCGAATCAAGCACTCACTTATCGTTTCTCCGGTATTGAAAAAGGAATGACCATGAGGCGTTACTTTCTGGACATCATGACCTGTAGAGCATGTAGCCTGAAACCCCAATGCTCAACAAGTAAGGGACAGCGTAGGATCGCGCGCTGGGAACATCAGGATCAAATAGACCAAATGGATGCGGTGATGACAGAGATGCCTGATAGCATGCTGATCAGAAAGCAGACCGTTGAACACCCATTTGGAACGATAAAGTGCTGGATGGGGTCGACCCATTTCCTGACGAGAGGATTCGAAAAAGTCAGCACAGAAATGAGCCTGCATGTGCTGGCTTATAACCTGAGGCGGATGATATCGATACTTGGGCAAGATAAATTGATCGCCGCAATGGCGGCATAAGGAACATAGCCTTTTGTTTTAAAAATAGAGAGGATAATAGTCGGAATCTACCGCTATTTAATCGTTTAGATTTTGCACTTTGACTTGATCCAGCTGAAAATAAAATTGGCTTAGCATCGATCTCATGAACTCAAGAAAGCCTTACGTGGGTAGAATTACGATGTTTCCGAGTTTTCACACAGCCTGAGGCCTTGTTTGCCATTCATCTTGTCCCGACTTTTGTGGAAGAGATAATAGGCAATTGGAATGGCGGCGTTTTTCGCTCTCAAGGCAGCATCGTTGAGACCAAAGGATCGAATGAGTCGGAACACCTCCAAGATACAGGTTTTGATGTCGTCCCATTCTCGCTCGATTTTGGCGACCTGATCTCCGGTGAAATTCTTGACCTTGAATCGCACATCTGCGTCGGAGAGCATCAAGGCCGTTTTCAACACGAAATCACGGTCGATGGAAAATTCCATGTCGGCCCCGAAACGGACCTGATCCACCAGATCATCGATCTGTTGTCTCGCATCCTTCTTCCAGTTGGCCACAGCGATTGACATCAACAGATCGGAGAACGCGAGCGGTGTCCCTCCGTGGTTGGTTCGGATGAAGATGTCGAGGACGTGATCAATGGATTGATTGGTTTCGTTATAGAAGTGGATGGTGTTGTCCCGACGAATAGCGAAATACAACCGAGTGAGAGCCTTGCGTGCATACTTGTTGGATTCCTGCCGAATCCCTTGGAGAAAATCCATAACGATATCGAGAACGTCGTCGTCGGTTTCGGCTGCATCGAAATCGAGGATTTCACCAGCCTGAAACCAAATTTTGTCTGGCTTGCCCAGATCCTCCTTGAACTGCGTCTCAGTCAGGAATTTGAACTCGTGACTCATCATCTCCTCGTTCGATTCTTCGTCGAGAGGAGCCGCAAGGTTGAGATAGAGCTTGCGCGGCGGAAGGATGCTGTCGTCCTTAGTACGAGGCCACCATTTCCTGGGCAGCTTGTATGCGTAGGTTCCCTTGAGCCCTATGTAAAGCGAAGTCAATCGCTGTTGGCCATCGATGACGGCGAAGAAGTCGCCATGCCCTTTGGTGTCAAAATCAGGATTGTTTTCCTCGAAACGTTCACAATATCGTTCGAGGAATTGGTAAAAGCGAAAGCTCTTCTTGACCTCCGGTTCCCGGACCTCCCAGAACATGAATGTATTGATTGGGTAACCGCGCATGATCGAGTCGAACAGGACGCATATCTGCGAACTGCTCCAGGTAAATTTCCTCTGAATGGCTGGCAGCAAATAGTGCCTGTTGACGATTTGATGAATCGCCTTCTCGATTGTTATCGCCTTCTCGTACTCGCCAGCCACTTATTCCTCTCTCTCCGTTCGCTTTGTTTCGCAAACCTGTCCCACAATGCACTGAGGCTTCAACTTCAACAGCTCGTCATCCAGCCCATAGCAGACCAGGGCGGACAAGTAGATGCGACTGTTCATCTCTTCCTCCGTATGCAGCTCTAACAAATCTACTGACCCTGGCACCGGCGCCTTTAGGTTTTGAAATCCTAGTACTTACTCCTTACCGGTCCACAGCCGTTTTAGTGCTGCCACCGTGTTGCGTAATGCGAGGACGACACTTAATCTTCACTGCGCCCCGGGTAAAAGAGTCGTCTGATGCCTTGCTCGACCAAACATAGGCTTCACCCGTACCTAGGTGACTCATCTTGTCTGAAGTCAACTCTCCGAGAGCAGCGTTGGCCTTCTGGATATGTTTAAGCCATGCCGGAGAATTGAATTTGTGCATAATGATCTGCGAAGACAGCTCAATCAACGACACGGGGACCGATGGTGGATCTTGGGATGCCACCATGATGCTGGTTCCCTTGTGTCGCATCTCGCGAACAACTTCAACCAGGCCAGAAACCAAATCATCGTTCTCGATGTACTTATGGGCCTCGTCGAAAACAACCAGCTTATTGAAAGCGCTCCCCTGATAGGTAGCCTCGGAGAATATTTGCAACATCACCACAAAAAGACCAAGCGCCTCATCTTTCTCGATGTATTCGTCGCGCAGGTCTACGATGATCAGGCGACCAGGGCGAATCAAATCCTGAAGGCACTGGCTGTCATCGACATATTCACTGGCAAACAGCAGTCGCGTCTGAGCCAGTTCCTTCAAGTGGTCAGACAAACCGGAATTATCAATGCCGGAGCGAAGCGCGTCCAAGGTCAGGTTATCTCGGAGACCGCGCATGATGAGATTGATCTGGCGCATGTACATGCTTTGGCTGCCGATGGCTCCCATCAGGAATTTCCAGTGAGCAGCCTTTAGCTCAGAGGCTGAGAAGGCAATCGGTCTCACTTCGATGTCGGGGTACTCGGCCCTGCGATCGTCCACCTTGTTCGCAGGGGTAAGAATCAGCACATCCTTCAGAGCTTCCGGATTGGCCTTGTAACGCTCACGAAGGATGCGGACCTCCTCATCCACCGTGTTGGCATTGATCATCGAGGTAAATTCAGGCGCATAATCCTGAGTCGGGCTGTAATGAAAGATGACTGTGGCAAGCGGGCTTGGCAGCACATTGATATGCTGGAGTGGCATGGAGGCCATCTCGATCACCGTTCCAAGGGTGTAGCTCTTGCCACCGCCTTGAACGCCAAAAAGACTGATCGTATGGGTGTGGTTTAGATCCAAAGCAATCTTTCTGCCGGACACTTCCCCAAGTAAACCGTACTGAGGCGACTCGCCGTTCACTCCAAGCATAATGTCGTAGCTAACATTGGCAGGAGGCGTTGGCTCCGACACAGACTTTTGTGTCTCATCCTCCTTGGTTTCTGAAAAAGTATCCGGCACTGCCACCGCGGATTGTTCCTCATCCTTCTCATCCTCTTCAGAGACGACAGAAACTTCGTGGGCCTGGTCGACAGGCTCAGGTTCTTGTTCCGACCTCTCGGTTACAGATGCAGGTTCTTCCTCCGCTTCGGGTGCAGACGGTACCTCGGGTTCCTCCCAAAGTTCATCCACGGTCCAGGATGTTGATCTCTCGCGTTTGGGTGCAATAAAGGCAGCCGAATCGAGTTTTGGAACATTTGGGATGAACTGTTCACTGAGAAGATTGGAGGTGTGTTCCTCTTCAGTTTCAACGGACACAGGCTTACGGCAGTTATCAAGAAGAGCATGAATCAGGTCCTTGCCTATGCGGTGAAATTCAATGCCCACCTCGTTGTCGGGAGCCTCGGTTCCTGCCTTGTCGAAGTCAAAGATCAGAGCGCAGCGTCGAAATTGCAGCGAGTAGCCTTGTTCGATGGACTCGAGCAGGCCTCGCGCTTCTTGCGCGGCGGTAATGTCAAAGATGCCATAACGCAGGGAACGCTCAAGATAGAACCGAAGAATCTGTGCCAGTTCCCGGCTCTTCAGTAGCCTGTCCGGACGGTCTGGATTTTTAAGTGCCGGATCAAAGTGACGCTGAAGAATGCGCTCGCTTTGATTAATTTGAGATGAAATCCTCTCCTTGAGCTGGTTGAAAGCCGCAAAGTCACCCACTTGCGAGTAACATTTCACCTCGATCAGGTTGCAGGTGATGGTTCTGTCTGTAAGGTCGATGTCGAATAACGCCAGATCGGTGCGCTGAAGACTGATCGCGTCGTTGACATCGTCAGTTTCACCACTGGAACGATAGAGGTCTGTATGAGCATCCAAAGGTACAATGACCTGGTTGCTCAATGCTCCCTGATACTCGAGGTAGAGCCGAGCCAGGGCCAGACCGAGGGCTTCCGCCTGCTGCGTCGGTGCGGAGATCAGCTTCAGTGCAAGCTGCCCTGACAGAGAACGGAGATTCGCCAGAATCTGAACCGATTGCTCGCCATCGGCCGACAGGCCGTGTCCGAGCAGAACCGGCTTGAGCATTGCCTCGAGTTCATCGTTGGATCGCGAGGAAATGATCAGGTTGTGCGTCGCCTGCGAACTGGCTCCCGGGACATAATCAATGAGGTAATCCGGCCTGTTTTTCCGCCCCCCATGATCAAAGAATTCAATCCCCATATTGCGATCAATGGTGAATACCCAGTCACTGATCTGATGGACTTCATAGATCAACTCACGCTGAGCAACATCCAGTCCCAGGGTAATGACGGGTACCGCTTTGAAACTGGACCCGGACGCAGCAACGGCTGAAGTTGCGAAACAGAGATGGCGGCTCAGAGATGAAAGCAGGTCAAAACAGGCTGCCTGGCTATCTGAATTGAGCGACCGACCGACTACAGGCCGCTTGTTCCAATAGGTCCCGGAATCATCGTCAACATACTCGGTGTCGAAATCCTGTATCAGTCCATGGAGCGGTGTGATCCCCATAGGCTTCTCAGCAATCGAAAGTTCCTCGGCGGGGAACACATCCAGCAATACGCTGATGTGGGCAGGAAATTCCTTGGCGTTCGCATGAAATTCGGAAATCGCGTGCTTGGCCAGATTGAGCTTTGAAAACAGATGGCTGCCGGTGGAGGTCGCAAAAGCATCAGCCGCCTCGTTGACGGTGGCTCCCGGACGAACCATCGATTCAAGAGACTCGCCTAGCACCGGAGAGTCAGGGTCCGACGTAAACAGGCGGATATCGTAGCGAAGGTCAGCGTGTTCGCGCTTCTGTTGCAGCGATAATAAGGCATCCGCTATGACCGACCCTGCGCCGGGATTAAAGACATTCAGTGACAACTCGCGAACGTAAGGATGCTGAGAGAGATACCGTTCAATTTTGTCAGCGATCACCTTGCCGCTAATGTCTGCGCCCGCTGCCGAGGGTTCAGCCAGGCCAAGAGCGGAGCAGATTTCCGCCATCAGTCCGCGTGAGTTTTCCTCCGTCGTCGGCGCGTACAATGCCCAAAAAGCATTTAGATTGTCGACCGGGGTAAAAATGCGTCCATCCTCTACAGGAACTCCGACTGGATATGCCGATGGCACTAGCCCATCCAAAAGAGCAGACCTGACATGCGGGATGTGGCTCTTCCCGCCCGCCTTAATTTTTTCAAGCCAGTCCTTGCCCAAGGCCACCCAACTGCTTAGCCATAAGGCGCGAAGTGGATGCGTCGGTGAGACCAGAACCGCCTCACGATGCCTGCCTCGGAAGTCTGTCAAAATGACGTGAATGGAGTCCACGGCAAGCACATTGCGGAGTGCCTGAAGATGCTGCTGGCGTTCAGCCCCGGACGTCGTTTCCGCCTGTCTGATGAGATTTCGAACCAGGTCGAGGTAGGCTTCGGCATAGGCCAGGCACTCCCTCTCGGCATCTCTGAAGGAGAGCCCCTGCATGATCAATTCAGCGGTGTCTTTCCTTACCGCTGCAAACATCTCCTCCCGAGCGGCCAGGAAAGATGCCATGGCTGCTGATGAGGGAAGAGTCAGTCCAACCTCTGAAGGAGGTTCGGCAGTATCTAAATTGATCTGCATCCTCCAGCCGGATGGATGTTTGGGCTCGGCCAATATCCTCTGCTCAATCGTTTTGAGCATACGTGACAGCGGAATCTGCACCGCGCCTTCACGACCAAACTTGGCCAACAGTATTTCTTGACGTGAGGCCTTTTTCGAACGACCCCCTTCTGCCCAAGCGACGCTGCTCAAAGCAATTTCGTCGGGTTCACGTTCATCAGCAAGGGCGGTGAGTTGCAAGCGAAATCGGGCGTGCTCGAGACTCTGCTCAATAGGGATCGCCCGCTGAGGTGGTTCCTCCTCAATACTCCCGCCAGGAAGGACGTAGAAAGGTTCACTCTCATAAGAATTGGCGGACTCAGAGCCAGAATCCGTTTCCAGCGGAATCGGATCGCCATCAGAGGTCCAAGGAAGAACCCTGATGAAGTGCCATCCTTCCTCGAACTCGATCTTATTGAGTTTTGCGAGGTTGGTCGTGCACTGCAGACGGTTCGGCGTCCAGGCTTTCACCTTCTTGGATTTTCCGACCGGACCATCGTTCTGTGAAATGATTTGGACCGTAAAATGATCCAAACCGCTGACTTTTCCTGGATGAGGATTAACCTCAAAGACCACATTCATCTTTCTGCGGTCGTTGGGAATCAGAATTTGCTGTCCGATGAGTCCGGATAACTGATCGTCGACTTCATCTTCCTGCACGACTGGTAGATCGGTTTCCAGAACTGTCAGCAAAACCTTGTCCAGGGAGAGTTCTTCCTGGAAGGTCCACTTGTCAAACGAAATGCTCCACCAACTCTTGTCCGTCGCGATGGGGGGTGTCCATACTTCCGGTTCCTGAATGTCGTATTTCTCAAAGTATGTGAACAGGCGCGACTCAAGGGTCTTGTCGCTGAGCCCCAGGTCCGCGATGCGTCCTCGCACGGATTTGTGCGAAACCATCAGATTCCGGACACTACCAAGGTTCCGCCTGATCTTGCCGGTGACCATACCGGGATCGGCAAACAGCTTGAAGTCCGGAATCAGCGTCAGCTCATACAGGCTGGCACCGAGTGTTTCACCGTCAATACCGTTTTCCAGCGCCGTGAGCAGGTACCTCGCGCGGGCAACATCATCCGCGAACAGCCATTCCGCTTCGGACAAGATTCCGAAAAGATCACGTACATGAACAACCAGGGTAGCTGGAAGCCGGTCAAGTAAAGAGTCAATAAGATCTTCGTAAATAGCTGTGAAGGTCAGTTCCTCGAACGTCGCCACTCCAAAAGAATCTTCAGCGCTGGTACGCAGTGAAGTTGGGATAAAAACCAGCAGCGGTTGACGCAACTCACCATTTGCGCCAGGGTTCCGCAGTTCCACCAGCTTCGTAGAGGTTACTCGGTAAGGCAGACTTTCCTGATCATGGCTTCCAAGGATAAAAATGTTGCCATCTGGACGGGTCCGGCGCAGCTCCTTGCAGACTGACTCCATAACTGCATCATCGAGATCGGTGACGCGCATGCAGTGTCCTGGGCCACGATCACCCAGAATTCCATCGATACGTGGACACAGCAAGCCAGCGACCGCCGCGTTTAATTTATCCTGAAATAGCTTGATGAACGCATTACTCATCCGCGCCTCCCGTTCTTATCTGATCCGTTATTTCCCTCAATCGTATAGCGCGGCGATACCTTCTGAGTCACATAGGCATCCGACAGATCCTCGTAGAAACCAATTTCGCGCAAACGTCGCTTGAAGGCCTCAAGGTTTAGGCGTAGCGCACGTCGATCCAGGATGCTGCTATTGGCCTGCCCGCTTTCTGGAAGCCGCTCGATATGGAGGCCGTAGCGATTTCTCAGGAAAGCGAGCAGCTCCTCGATGCGAACTTCCCGAGTTACAAACCGGCCGCCGTCCTGGGTTAGAACGGCCACCTGTAGGAGCACCTCAAGCAGTTTGCTGCCCAGTACAAACCGGCGCGGACTTCCCTTGGTCCGCGGTTGAGCCAACAAACCGGTTTCCTTGTTTTTAAGAAGCAGAGAGTCCAAACACTCGGTGATGTACTGACGGTGATATTTACCCCGATACGCCATCAAAATCTCGATGAAGGATTCGAACTCTCCGAGGCCCATTGACATTACATCGCGAATTTCCGGATCGACATCCTCATTGCCCGCTGAGGACTCTTCAATCAGACTGGCTAGGCGGAATTTGAAGTAGGCCTGCCGGTCTGAATCGTGATCAGGCTTCAGCAAGGAAACCAGATCACCCACGGAAAACACCCCATTGGCCGGCGAGGCAAGCTTGCCTGTTTTCTTGCTCAGGTAGTCCGCCATTTCATCGAGCTTCTTGACGACGAAATTGGCTTGCACAAAGGCGGGGATCTGGCGATACAACCGGTCGGTAGATTTTCGAGCCAACTCAGCCATGTGTGGGTTACTCACATCCCCCATATCCACCACCAGTGCAACTCGGTAGGGACAGCCTTCGAGCGCATTATCGAGTCCAGGGTCAATCGGGCATTCCGTCGTGCTACAAAGATCATTACCTGAGCGTTGCTTCACCAACTTGGGTAACATTTGCAGAAGTTTGAGATGATAGAGCGCCTGATGAAAGGCCATCAGGGTCTTGAGATAATCCACCAGTACCGAGCGCGGAATGTATGGCTCGTAGGCCAGTAGCCGCAGGATATCATCGGCCATAATGTCGGCCTGACCGATGCACAGCGGCTGGAACCGCGAAGGCTCCTTAGAATCCTTCGTGTCCTGGGTGACCTGGTGATCCAAGCGTAAGATTGCCTGCGTCTCCACATCGACAGAGGAGCTGGGATCGTAGCGGTCTGTTACCAGATCGATTCCTGGGAAGAAGAATCGCTTCAAAGCATCGCGGGCGGCCTGACCCTTGCCTTTTCGGGCGTAAAAAAGCATCCAGTAAATCTGTTCGGCAGCACCGTAATCGCGGGTGTGTTTGGCATTACGAAATTTATAAGTGTTTCCATGCAACGGCCGTGGTGCGGCGAGGGCTTGATTGCTCTTCCCTCGGTTAACCATATCCATCAGATCCGTTTCGATCCAGCTACGAACGATGTCGGGGTATTTATCAAATCCCGAGAACCACTCAGGGTGTTCCAAAAAATCTTCCAGGAACTCATCCACGGAAAGGTCTCCACCTCGCGGAGGTCTCCTACTTCCCCAACCATCGTATTTCAGCCGAGGAAAAAGCATCGTAAGCACACGATCCATTTCAATATGCTTGAAATCAACGTAGGAAACTTTCGGAATTCTGAATTCCTTATCACGTCCTTTAATTGACATGGTAAGAGGCTCCTTTTTCTGAGACCTGCATACTCAACACGCCGTCGTCCTTGCGACTGATTTCGTAAAACTTGTGGCCAGCTTTGGTTAATAAAACCTCCTTGTACGGCACAGATGCCAGGAGATTCTTGAAAACCGCCAGGCTCAGATAGAATCCTTCTTGCTCCTCTATGCTTGGCCGGTAACCATTATTCAATCGCACCAGCATCTCGTAAATATCGAGATTGATGCGCAGGCTGGCCTTGTGACCATCGCCCGAGTCATAGAACAGCATCAGTGCTTGAGAAAGGCATTCCAGGAAAGGATGAGCTGACGTTTCCTGCTCGGTGCGGAGCGTGAAGCGCTCCCCATCAAACAGCCGGTAGCTACGGATGGTGCCTTTATCCACCTGGCGGACGCGCAGCGCCAACTGGTTACCCAGCCGTGCAGGATCACTGAGTCCTTCACCCCGGTTGATCGCGCGTAGGATTGTGGATACTTCTTCAGTGCTTTTCTTGCCGGGTTTTTCAATTGCATGCAAGAATGGATCGATGCTTTCGTAGGGCAACATATCTTCCCAGTGATCGTCCCGGCGCTCGAAGAAATGGCGGCGGCGCATGTGCGAGAGGTAATTTCGGTGTTTGCCGATCAACCGGGCGCGATTCTTCGATGAATAGTCTCGGGGTAGATGACTGAACAATGTCTCGATCAGCTCTTCATCGTAGTGACCGCGTTCGTCAAAGTTAAACCGGGATGGCTTATGGACTTGTGGCGCCAAAAAGCCAAGCTTTCCGTCAAGTTCTGGGTTGCTGACCTCGGCAACATCAATCTCGTGAAGTAACGAAATCAAACGATCATTAGAACCTTCCCGGCCACCCAGCCACGAGTTGAAGTAGAGCCCATCAAGAATACGGTTCTGGTTCTTCTCACCACCATTCTGGTAAAGCTGATGAATGCCATCGCAGTCGCGTGTACCCACCAGCATGAATGCCAGCGCAGAACGCAGATCGCGCATCGTAATGTGCAATCGGCCACGCAGATGGGTAATGGTGTAGAGCATCTTTAACCGCTCAATCACCTTGGGTCCAGAAACCGGGTCTTGGAAGGTTCTGGCATTGTGGTAGGCGTAGCACTTGCCCTTGAGGTCGCACTTTTCGCAAGCCTGCCAATATTCCTGCTGGGACATGCGAGTGATCAGTCGCTCCAGGATAGAAGGTTGACCTTCCTCGGGCTCGGCAACCACCGAGCGCAGGTTGAGGTTGATCACCGCGATGCCATCTTCTGGTGCAGCACCCGTCAGCCCTTGCTGGATCTGCTTGGCAAGCAACGGAAACTCGTCTTCATGCTCCAGGAAAAAATCGACCAAGCGACCTTCGTTAATGGCGATCAGGCGGGTTTGACTCTCCGGCCAGCCTGAGTTGTCTTTACCCGCGAAAGGACCGAAGAATTTCTGTAGCACGGCATCATTACGCTCATCGCCCTCATCCTGGCTGCCGTCGTAATTGCTCTGATAGGTGTGCCCCTTAAGCTGGAACACGGCACCGTTCGCGCCATGCTGCAGCTGTGCACCCTTGCTCTCGGCGAACGCCTCGAACTGCTGGATGAAGGCGGTCTTTCCATCACCGGCATTACCGCTGATGATCACCAGACGGAACTCACCCTTGAGCAGTGCGGGTTTGAGCTTCTCATCCAGGTAGGTCGGCACATAGGTCGCCTTGCCAACCTCATCCAGGCCACGGGTGCCCGCGTTGGAAACCTGGCTCTGGCTATACACGGTCAGCAAATGCATGACAAAGGGGTTGGTATTCGGTTCGGTTGGCTCGAAGCCTAGCTTCGCCACCGCCTTCAGCCCCACACTGATCTCGCCGGTGGTCAACACCGAGCGGTAACGCTTGACTTCAGCCAGGGCCAAAATGAATTCTTCCACCGAGGCAAAGCGATCCTTGCGTTCCGGCGCAACCATCTTCACCAGCACATTGATCAGTGAGGTGCTCAACTCGGCGCAGCCCTTGAACTGTTTGGGGTCCTTGGGTTGGGTCTTGATCGGTGGCGTGGGTTCGTCGAAGGGATATTTCCCGGTCAGACACTCATAGAAAGAGATGCCCAGGGCATACAGGTCGCGATCCATCCGATCCGAGGCATCCGGCTCGGACAAGTAGTCGTAATCCGGCGGCAGATAGCGGCGCGTTCCGCCACCGCCCTGAACCTCGTCGTTCTCGGTGACTGCGACGTTGAAGTCGATGATGCGAACGCCCTTGTCTGTCCAGAGCAGGTTGGAAGGCTTGACGTCCTGATGGTAAACCCCGTGTTTGTGCAGGTGGCCTAGTCCTTCAGCGGATTCGCGCAC